>CASEPJ010000085.1 GCA_949289715.1 uncultured Clostridia bacterium | reverse complement strand
TTAAGTTCTAAAAGACTGAAACCTGGTGTATCGGCAATCAGTCCGTTATTTTCCAAACGATATAACTGAGTATGTCTTGTAGTGTGCTTTCCTCTTTTTGTTTTTTCGCTTAGAATTCCGGTTTCTGCATTACTTTCCGGTAATAAAAAATTCAATATAGAACTTTTGCCTGTAGCAGATTGACCTGCAAGACAAGATATTTTATTTTCGGTAACTTTCAGTAAAGAGGTCTTTCCTAAATTTTTTATTGTGGAAGTTACGATAATTTCAGCCGAATGTTTATATTGATATTCAATATTTTTAATAAAGTCATTGTCAATTATGTCTTGCTTATTAATACAAATTACGGGAACTATATTATTTATATAACAATTAACCAATAATTTGTCCACAAGAAAAAGGTCTGCTTTAGGCAATATTGATAAAACAATAATCATTTGGTCTATATTGGCAATCAAAGGTCGGATAAAAAAATTTTTTCTCTGTTCTACAGACACTATTAAATTTCTTTCAATATCGATATTGACTTTATCACCCACTACAAGTTGTTCGTTATTCTTTTTTACAGTATGCTTTGAATTGCAGATTAGTTTTTCGTTATTTGTTTGAACTTCGAATTTCCCGCCTGTAGCTTTTGTAACTATACCGTTAATTGTTCTTTTCCTCCGTTTTTCGATTTATATGATTTGCTCTTAATTGTCCGCATGCACCGTCAATTTCTGCGCCTATTGTGCGTCTTATAGTGGCGGATATATTATTTTTTAACAAAACATTCAAAAATTCTTCGGCTTTTTTTCTAGAACATGAATGTAAATTATTTTCTTTAATTTCGTTTAAAGGTATTAAGTTCACATGGCAAACTCTACCCTTAAGCAAATTTACCAATTTTTCAGCATTTTCATTATCGCAGTTTTTATTTTCTATAAGAGTATATTCGAATATAACTCTTCTGCCGGTCTTATTAAAATAATAATTGGTAGCATTTAAAATTTCTTCAATATTATAAGCCTTATTTACGGGCATAATTTGACTTCTGGTAATATTATCCGAAGCGTGCAAGGATATCGTTAAAGTTACAAAAAATCCGTCGTCGGCTAATTTTTTTATTTTATCGGTTAGACCTGATGTGGAAAGAGATATATTTCTTTGACTGATGTTTAAACTTTTATCGCTATTTATAAGTTTTAAAAATTTAGTAACATTATCGTAATTGTCTAAAGGTTCGCCCATTCCCATTAATACTATATTTGTAATTTGTCTTTCTTTTAATGTGCCGCCAAGATATCTGTTTACGACTATAACTTGCGCAAGTATTTCTCCGGCCGTTAAATTTCTGATAAGTCCGTTTTTCCCGCTTGCGCAAAAAACACAGCCCATTCTACAACCGATTTGAGTGGAAACACATAATGTATAACCGTATTTATATTTCATCAACATTCCTTCAATAATGTTGCCGTCAATTAATTTATATAAAAATTTAGCAGATTTATCTTTTGCGTTTTTTACTTCTAAAATGGAAAGAGGCAAGTCTACATAATTTTCGTTTAACTGCTCTTTTAAATCGGCGGGTAAATTTTTCATTTCTGAAAATGAATAGCCTTTATAAAGCCATTCAAAAATCTGTTTGATTCTAAAAGACGGAGAAGCAATTTTATAGTTTTGCATCTCTTCAAGGGAATAATCTAATAAATTTTTTTTCATAAACGCATAAGTTTTGCAATAAAAAACCCTTCAGTATTATCCTTAAAAGGATAAAATTGTATAAAGTCATTAATCGGCGTACCTTTATTTACTAACGGTTTTATTTTAACAGAAATGAAATTTTTATTTGAATTTAAAAATTCGTTGACTACCAATTGGTTTTCTTCAGGTAAAATCGTGCAAGTCGAATATATTAAAATGCCGCCTTTTTTTACATAATTTGAAACGTTTTGTAAAATATTTTTTTGTATAGTGGAAAGTTTCTTTATATCATCTTCGCATCGATTTATCAAAATATCCGGTTTAGAATCGACAATACCCAGTCCGCTGCACAAAACATCGCATAAAACACAGTCGAATTTTTCGTTAAATGCACTTTTATTTTTGGCTGCATCGCATAACATAGTATTAATATTGGGGCATTTCAACCTGTTTTTATATTTTTCTATTAATTTTACTCTATGTTCATGAATATCGCATGCGATAATTTGTGCGTCTTTATATAGTTTAGATAAATATACCGATTTTCCTCCGGGAGCTGCGCAGGCATCTAAAATATTTTGAGGATTTATTGCATCGAAAGCCCTGCATACAAGCATGGATGACAACGATTGCGCTACTATTTTATCGGGGAAAAGATTATCTGCTTTTTTTGCATTTTCAATTGTCATATAGCAAGCATCGTTTAACGGTGAAACGGTAAATTCTATATTATTGTTTTTTAAATCCTCTGTACTAATACTATGTAATCTAAAATGAATTAAATCGTCTTCTTTTTTATAAGTTATTAATTTTTCAGTAAAATCTTTACCAAAATGTTTAAGATATAAATTTATTAGCCATTCTGGATAACTGTATTTAACGGAAAGATAGTTTATAAAGTCGTTTTCTTCCGGTAGTTTTACCGATTTGGATTTTACTAATATTGCATTGATAAAGCCTTTATTTGAAGACTTACCTATTTCTTCTGCAAGCTTTAAAGTCATATTAATTGCATTTTTATCATTTAATCGGTCGCAATATTTTAATAAATATATACCTATATATAAAATTATTTTTATAACGGGTTTCGGTGATTTTTTTTCGGTTAACGATTTAATAATATATTCTAACTCGAAATATTTTTCTAATACGCCTAATACTATTCTTGTAGTAAATGCTTTGTCATCGGAAAAGGGCAATTTTTTGTTTAATGATATATTAGAATAACTTTTGTTTCTTAATATATCATTTAATATTTCATATGCACATCTTACTTTATTCATAATTGTGAAGTTAATACTGTACCGACAGGAATATGTTTTCCGTTCAAATAAGCTTTAGCAGACATTTTTTTCCCGTTAATTGCCTGTAGTTCCAATATTTCCAAAAGATTACTACCACATTTTACGAATAAACCTCGTTTAGAGTCGGAAATGAGAACTTCTCCTTCTATTTTATCTTTGTAAGCATTGTCTGTAACAACCGCTGCTTTCCATATTTTTAATATTTGATTATCGTAATATGTGTATGCACCCGGCCACGGATTTACGCCTCTTATTAAATTGTTGATTTGAGTTGCGCTTAATGACCAATTAATTTCTCCGTCGGTTTTTCTTAACATAGGAAAATATGAAGCAGTTTGTTCGTCCTGTTTTTTGGGAATAAACTTATTTATATTAGTTAAGTATTCTATAAGCGTTTCTGCTCCTAACAAACTTAAGCGTTTTGCTAATTCGCCAGATGTTTCTTCGGGATTAATTTTTGTCGTTTTTGTTAATAAAATATCTCCGGTGTCCAAACCTTTTTCGGTTTTCATTATGGTTATACCGGTAATGTTTTCACCTTTTATAATTGCCCATTGTATAGGTGCCGCTCCTCTGTATTTAGGCAATAAAGAAGCGTGAACATTAATTATTCCCAAAGGCGGAATATTTAATATTTCTGTCGATAAAATTTGACCGAATGCAACGGTTATCATTATATCCGGCGACAATTTTTTTAAAGTTTCGATCCCCTCTTTGCTGATTTTTTCGAATTGAAATACAGGAATATTATTTTCGAGTGCGAAGTTTTTTACGGGAGAATTTAAAATTTTCCCGCCTCTGCCAACAGGTTTATCCGGTTGAGTTACTACGGCACAAACGTTAAATTTGTTATCTGTTAACGCTTTTAAAGAGGGTACAGAAAATTCGGGTGTTCCCATAAAAATTATTTTCATATTATATTTCCTTGTTTTTTTCCGGTTCGAGTTTATCTATAAACAATATTCCGTCTAAATGGTCAAATTCATGCATGCAAATTCTGGCAAACATTTTAGAAGCTTTAAAAGTAAAAGTATTACCCTCTAAATCTTGAGCCTTTACAATAATTCTTTTAGGACGTTTAACGGGACCTATTTTATTTTCTACGCTTAAACATCCCTCGTCTAAAACGCATGTTTCGGTGGATTCTTTTAAAATTACGGGATTGACCAGTATTATAAAATCTCTCTCTCCCTTATCTACTGTAACGATTCTTTTTAATACTCCGATTTGGGGTGCCGCAAGACCTACACCATTTTTAAATTTTACGGTATCTATTAAATCGGCAGCTAATTCTTTGAGTTTGTCGTCGAAAACAGTAATCTCTTTCGATTTTTTTCTGAGTAAATCGTCATTTGATTTAACTATATTTCTTAAAGCCATATTTATACTCCTTTTAAGTTAAGTTTTGAGGATTGATTTCAACAAATAATTCGCATTTTACATTAACTGAATCTATAATTTCATATATTTTTTCTATTAACGAATGGTCTTTTATTCTCATTAAAATCTGATATCTGATTTTACCGTTAATTTTTTTTACGGGAGATTTCATTGCCTGAAAATATGCGAATTTATCTTTAATATCGTCATTTTCCATGAACTGTCTTAATTTTAAAGTTATTTCTTTTGTAGTATTTAGCACAAGTTGTTCGTCGTCGTCTCTTATTAATATTCTTATAATTTCGGTAAAAGGAGGAAATTTTGTCACTTGGCGAATATTGAGTTCTTTAGCAAAGAAACCTAAATAATCATAGTTTAAAGCAAATCTGTAAACATAATGTCTCGGTGCATAAGTTTGCAATATGACTTTACCCGGTTTTTTATCTCTACCTGCTCTGCCCGCAACCTGAGTTATTAATTGAAAAGTCCGCTCGTTACTTCTGAAATCTGTTTGATAAAGACTCAAATCGGCATCTATAATACCTACCAAAGTTACATCAGGGAAATCATGCCCTTTTGCAATCATTTGCGTTCCTACTAAAATTTGTGCGTTTTTATTTTTAAAATCGGACAATATTTTAAAATGCGATTCTTTTGTTCTGGTTGTGTCGTTATCCATACGCAAAACTTTGATGTTAGGATAAAGTTCTTTTAAATCATTGACGATTTTTTCAGTTCCGGCACTGCCCAATCGAATGCTCTCGCTGCCGCATTTAGGACATTTGGTAAATGATGTATATCTGTTGCCGCAATAATGGCATTTTAATGTATTGTCTTCTTTGTGGTAAACCAAAGAAACGTCGCAATCGTCGCATTTGGCAATAAATCCGCAACTTCTGCACATCAAAAAAGAAGAAAACCCTCTTCTGTTTATAAACAGCATAGCCTGATTTCCTTCTTTAATACAATCGTCTATTGCTGATAACAAACTTCTTGAAAAAGCACTCTTGTTTCCGGCTATGAATTCTTCGCACATATTTACAATTTCGATTTCCGGCAGCGGTTTTTTGTTTATCCGCTCGTTCATGGTTAAAAGTTCGTATTCTCCGGATTTTGCTTTATTATAGCTTTCGATTGAAGGAGTCGCACTCCCTTTTACTAAAATCGCATCATTGTATTTTGCACGGAATTCTGCTATATCGTGAGCGGAATAACGCGGATTGTTTTCGCTTATGTAACTTTGTTCGTGTTCTTCATCTATGATTATTAATCCTAAATTTTCCACCGGGGCAAAAATTGCACTCCTTGCTCCGATAACTACTTTTGCTTCTCCCCGTTTTATTCGAAGCCACTCGTCGAATTTCTCGCCTGCAGATAAACCGCTATGTAATATTGCAACCTTATCTTCAAATCGAGAGCGCAACCGTTCGAGCATTTGAGGAGTTAAAGATATTTCTGGAACAAGCATTATAGAAGTTTTGTTTTCTTTTAAACATTCCGAAATACATTGAATATAAACTTCGGTTTTACCGCTTCCCGTAACGCCGTGCAATAAAAATGTTTTAAAAGTTTTTGCAGATAAAATTTTTTCTACGGCTGACCGTTGAGATTCTTTTAATGTAAATGATTCTACTTTTTTATCTTTTATAAAGGTATAAGGCTGTCTTTTATTTTCGACAGATTTGCATTTTATTAATTTTTCGTCCAACAATTTATTAACTGCACTATTGTTGAATTTATTACAAATTTGTGTATATTCAGCTTTTCCGAAATTATTTAAATAAATTAAAATATCTTTTTGCGAAGTTGCATTTTTTTTAATTTTAGTTATTGCGGTTTCGAAATCGCAATTCAAATAAATAATTTTTTTATATTTCGATTTTACTTTACCCGCACGCATTTCCGCAGGAATAAACAGCCTTAATCCGTCAACCAATCGGATATGATAATTTCTTTGCATATACCACATTAAGTTGAGCATTTCATTGTTAATAGCTACGAAATCGTCTATAGGATATAAAATATTTTTTATTTTATCTTCTGGATAATTTGAAAAATCTTTAATGTTAATTACATAACCTTCGATTTTTCTGTTTCCGAAAGGAACCATTACACGACTTCCCACAGTTACATTGTCGATTAAATTATAATCGAAAATTTTATCGGTTGAGGAAGTAGCTATATCTACTATAACCTCCGCAATTTTACTCATAATTTTAATATTTTGTCCAAAATTTTATTGGCAATATTGAATTTTGTATCCATATTTAAAAGTTCGGTATTACCCGCTCTGTCTATCAATGTAACTATATTTGTGTCTTCGTTAAAACCTGCACCGTGAGCGGTAACGTCGTTTGCGCAAATTAAATCCGCATTTTTTTTAATTAATTTTTCTGATGCGAACTTTAACAGATTTTCTGTTTCAGCGGCAAAAACTATCAATTTTCTGTTTCCTTTAACTTTTCCTACAGCTTCTGCTATATCGAGATTTTTTACTAAGTTCAAAGTCAGCGAATCGCCTTTAAATTTATTTTCAAAGGGCTTTTCAACTCTCCAATCTGCAGGAGCCGCCGCCTTTATTATAATATCGGAATCTTTATAATTTTCAAGTACAGCCTGTAACATGTCCTGTGTGGAATTAACCTTAATGAGTTTATAAACTTCGGGCAAATCTACCGAAGTTTTTGCTGCAATTAAAATTACTTTTGCACCTCTTTTGGTCGCCGCACTTGCCAAAGCTGCTCCCATTTTACCGCTTGAGTGGTTGGAAATATATCTCACTTTGTCTATATTCTCTATAGTGGCACCGGCGGTGATTAATAGGGTTTTATCAATATAATCTTTTTTTGTTTTTAAAATATCGATAATGGTTTCTTTAATTAAAGAAATTTCAGGCATACGACCTTTACCCGTATCCTGACAAGCAAGCTTTCCGTAAGAGGGTTCCATAATATTTATGCCTCGATTTTTTAATAAAGCGATATTATGCGCCGTGGCAGCGTTTTCGTACATTGCCGTATTCATTGTAGGACAGCATAGAATAGGTTTTTGAAAAGCCAAAAATGTAGTGGTTAACATATCGTCAGCTATACCGGAAGCAAATTTTGCTAATATATTTGCCGTTGCGGGAGCTACCACTAAAATATCCGCTTTTTTTGCAAGCGAAACGTGTTCCACTTCATAAGGGAAATTTCTGTCGAAAGTATCTAATATTACTCTATTACCGGACAAAGTTTCCAAAGTGAGAGGAGTTATAAAATTTGTTGCGTTTTTTGTCATAATACAAATAACATTTGCGTTTAATTTTTTTAAGTCGCTTACCAACTGACAAATTTTATAAGCCGCAATACCTCCGGTAATTCCTATTAGGATTGTTTTGTTCTTTAACATTTTAATTAATCTTTTACTATTTTTACTTTACCGTCGTATATTTCCTGTGCTGCAACCGATACCGGTTTTAATTTTTTTCTTTCTAATTCTTCTGCATTTTGCTCGGTTAACTGTCTGGCTCTTTTGGCTGCTAAAGTAACTAAAGCATATCTGCAACCTACTTTTTCTATTAATTCGTCATTAGGTGGTGATATAAGCATTTTATTTCTCCTTTTATTCAATATTTTGAACTTGCTCTCTGATTTTTTCAAGTTCGGTTTTTAATAAAACAACTAAATTTGTTATATTTAAATCGTTTGATTTTGATCCTATTGTGTTTACTTCTCTGTTCATTTCCTGAATAAGAAAATCTAATTTTCTACCTACAGCTCCGCTATCTTCCATAATGTCGTAAAAATGACTGATATGTGAATGTAGACGTGTAATTTCTTCGTCAATATTTGCTTTGTCGCAGAAAAATGCAACTTCGTTTAATAGTCTGGTTTGGTCTAAATCAATAGAATTTTGCAGGTAATCTTCAATTCTGTTTTTTAATTTTTCTCTGTATTCGTTAACTATAAGAGGTGCTCTTTCTTCTATAGAATCTACATAATCTGCTACATTTTGCAGGCGTAGATTGAATTCGTTACGCAATTTATCTCCTTCTATATAACGCATGTTATTTAATGAATCCACGGCAAGTTTAGTACAATCCGTAATAAGAGATGTCAATGCTTCGTTGTCTTCTTCTGCCGCTTCTCTTATAATAACATCCGGATAAGAAGCAAGTTCGCAAGTGGTCAAATTATTTTCGATTGAATATAACTCTGCCATTTTTTCGTGAATTTCCAAATAAGATTGGGCTAAATCTTCATCTAAAATTAATTGCTGAGAATGTTCTGTCGAATTTTTGTATGTAACAAATACATCCACATGACCTCTTTCTATGTTGTCCTGCAATATTTTTTTTATCAAATCTTCATAGGATAAAAGCACCCTGGGTAATCGAATATTTGCATCGAAAAATCTATGGTTAACGGATTTTATTTCGATTAACAAAGTTCTGCCCAAAACGTCTAATTCGGATTTACCGAAACCTGTCATGCTTATCATTTGCATTAATCTCCTTAAACAAAATCAATTGTTTTATCTTCGGTTACTTCACCGATTAACGAACAGTTTATATTGTTGTTAATTAAAATTTTTTGTATTATTTTTTCGTCAGGCGCAAAAATCAACATACTGCCCGATGAAATCAATTCAGCCGGATTAATATTCAATTTTGTGCAAATTTTATTGGTTAACGGAAGAATCGGTAAATTGCCTTTATAAATTTTTGCTCCTAAAT
>CASEPJ010000084.1 GCA_949289715.1 uncultured Clostridia bacterium | reverse complement strand
TTTGTTTTTCAATCATTTATTTTTACCTTTCCGCTTTCTGTAAGTTCGAAATTATTTGAAAGTATAATTTCGTCTGGTACAAGATAAGGCGGCAGTCTTGCAACAAACATTTTTCTAAGCAATGCCTCAGAGATATCGCACGAAATTTTCATACATATTTTTTGACCGTAACACACGTCATCTTTTCCAAATACCTTGCAATTGCGTACACCCTCTATCTGCATCGCAGCATCTTCTATTTCGCACGGATAAATATTCATTCCCGAACGAATAATCATATTGTCTTTTCTGCCGAGCACATATAAATAACCTTCTTTGTCTTTCATTGCTAAATCTCCCGTACAAAAATAACCTTTTTTATACTTTTCCTGTGTTTTTAACGAATCTTCTATATAACCTTGCATTAAAGATGGAGATTTTAATAATAATTCGTTATTTTCAATTTTTATTTTTGTATGAGATAGCGGTTTACCTATACTGCCGGGCTTTAAAAAAAATTTTTTATAAGGCAGAGCGGAAACTCTCGGCGAGTTTTCGGTAAGACCGTATACGTTATAAAAACGGATATTTTTATTATTACTGTCTTTTAAAACTTTAATTACTCTTTCTGAAAGACGTTCTCCGCTTAAAACAATATTTTGTAAACTGCTACCTTTTATATAATGAAATATATGGTATATTAAAGTCGGAGTACAGCAAAAAATTTCAACATTTTTTTCGTCTATGTATTTTGCTAATCTGTTAGGTTGAAATATCTCTTCGTAAAAATCTATTTCAAGTCCCTTATATAATCCGAACAATAATTCTCCCGTCAATACGGCACTGTGCGAAAGCGGACGGGAAATTAAAATTTTATTACCTTTTTTAACTTTAAAATATTTATTTATAGCAATAATGTTTTTTATAATTCCCTTATGACTTAATTTAACTCCTTTTGGCTTACCCGTAGTTCCAGAAGTAAACAATATAACCGACGTATTTTTAAAATTATCATTGCTTTTAGATATAATTCTTCTTATATCGACCTCTCTTTTTTCTCCGTAACTTTTTTCAACGGGAACGGCAACATCGCCTTTTGCAATAACTTTTAAAATATTAATTGCCTGATTCAATCGAGATCGGTCGTCAATAATCAAAGCTTGCTTTTTCTTTGATCGTTGTTTGCATTCAACAAGCTTAATAAGCTGCCTATAGGATATTTTTCCTTCGGTAAATGCTGTTAGATTACCAAATCTTTTCATTCTTTTTTTTAAAAAACACCAAATTGTCATATATATTTCTCCGCAAGCATTACCAAATCTTTAACTGTTTGCAATTGAACGGGATCTAAATCGGATTCATCAAACATAATACCTAATTTTTCTTCTATGCCAACAATTACCCCAACTAAACTTAAACTGTCCAATCCTATATCCGTTTTCAAATTATCTTCCATATTGACGCCGATTTCCCCCGCTGTTTGAATTATGACTTCTTTTACAATTTTTTTAATGTTCACTTTACTACCTCCCTTCAACAATTTTGTTGAAAAATATAAAATCTTTGTTTTTCAATTCATCGAATTTTTTATTTATGATTTCACCGTCAAACGTTTTTCTTAAATGTTGCAACTGTAAAGTTATAATTAAATCGTCAAACATTTTTACGATTTTATTTCCCGAGTCGATAATTTTTGAAATATCTGCAAAATTTTTTCTTTCTGACTCAAACTTAACCCATTCTATTAATCGTTTTCTGGAAATTTTTAAAATCAGCAATGCATCTCTTAAGTTTTGCATATTGATTTTAGAAATTTGATATTCATTGATTTTATTGTCCTTAAAATTGACATACCGATTATTACAAAGCTGTTCATATACATCTTCGTTAAAATTGTCAGTTTCGCAAAAAACTAAAGCTGTTCCGTCAAAAATTTCAGCAATTATATCCTTTTGGATTATTCCCTCCGACAGAGGATAATTATTAATAAATCTGAATTGGTCATTTATTTTTTCAATAACTATAAAATGATCGTTTCTCCATGGTAGTAATTTAATGTTTTTAAAAAAATTTTTATTTACTCTTATTAAATTTAATCGATTAGGAAAATAATTAAATTTTACTTTTTTTACGTGTGTGGTTATGCCGAGTAATTCAGCAGTATTTTGCAGTCTTTCCAAAGGATAATATTCATATTTAACATCGCCGTTTATCATATCATCCATTACTTTATCAAAGGGTAAAAAACTATTTACATAAAGTGCTCTTATATCAAATTTATTTTTAAAATATCCGAGAAAATAATTTTCCACACAGGAAAGGGACAATGCGTTTTTAATATCCTCTTTAGTCATTATCTTCCTCACTCAAATATTTTGTTTTATCAAATTTATTCATTCTTTGATATAAATTTTTCGTCCAAATATAATTTTTACCTCTATCGAAATCTATAATTCTTTTTGCAATATTAACGTTATTGCTTTTTATCGAATCGTTTAATTCACAAGAAATATTTGAAAACAATTCTTCCAAATCCTTAATAACCGACAATAAGGGAATTAAAATATTGTATTTTTCCGCTATTTTATAAATTTCTTTTAAACTAATATAATTTCTTTTTATAAAAAGATAAATATCCAAAAATTTATATATCTGTACATCTTTATTTCTTTTAACCATGGAATATAAAACGCTTTCCTTATACTGATGCAAAATCAACTGTAAAAAAAAGTCGTCTACATTAAGACTTTTAACAGTCCCTAAAAAGTCGCTTATATAAATGGAAGTACCGTTTAACATATGTTGCAATAAAACCTCATCGGAATTTGGCAGATAATCCAAGGAAAAATTAATATCCACTTCGATAAAAGGTACGGTTTTATTGTTCAATTTTATTATAAAGGGTGCAGTTTCCCCTCTGTTCATTCTCCTAGATACAACCTCTCTGCGAGAAAGCGGAACCATGTCTTCCTCTTTAAAATTATAATATCCTTGAATAAATCCCATAGATTTTAAAATCTCCGAAATGTTTGTAATATTTTTCGAATCCGTGAGTATATCTATATCGTTAAAAACTCTTTCCCCCTCTTCATAAAAGGAATGTTTCTGTCGATTGCGCCCGATTATTTCATAAACGTCAATAGCTTCTTTGCTTATCTTGTCTGTTTCAAAATTGCAGTTGCACAAAACGCTGCCTTTTAAAAGAGCAAAATTTATATTTTCTTTAATTAAAGCGTTGTTTATTGTTTTTATATACTCCGACATTATTCTGTTTTTTTCTTTTTGATAGTTAAAAATTTGCGACAGTTTTCTTTCTGCTAACTGCGGTATTTGTATATCCGAATTTTTTATACGGTTATAAAAATATCCGCTTATTTTATTCAATTCCAAAAAACCCGTTATCCAATACCAATCTAAATTTTTTAAGCTTTTTATGGGTAATTTTTGTATAACATTTAATATAAATTCTAATTCTCTATTCATTTTTATCACCTAAAAAATTTAATATTTTACTTTTTACCGCTTTAAAAGAAATATCGATTTCTTTATTGGTATCTAAAACATAAAACTCCGCTTCGTCTTTTATATTCAAAAATTCTTTCGCAACGTCTTTTAATAATCTTTCGTTTAAATATCTTTGGGATTCCGAAGGTCGCATCCGAATACGTTTTATAGCCAATTCCGGTTTTGCATTAGCTAAAAACGCAATGTCTGGTCTTATAATTTCTCTGCACGCTTGGAAAAACCAATCTTCAAATCTGTATCCTCTAGCAAACATATTTGCAATGCTGGTATATAAATATCTGTCGCATATAACGATTTTCCCTTCTTTTAATGCAGGAACAATCACTTCATGGTTATGCTGAATTCTGTCCGATAAAGTAAGCAACTGTAAAGCTCTGTAACTGATTTCACTATTGTTTTCACAATACATCATTTTTTTAAAAAGTCTGCTTCCTCTAGATAAATCGGTGGGCTGTTTTTCGATTAAAATCTTTCTTTTATCAAAATTACCGCATAGGAATTTAAAAGTTTTTTCGATTAATGATGTTTTTCCGGCTCCGTCAATACCCTCGAAAACTATTAGTATGCCGGGATAAATGTTTTTTTGCAGCTCAATCATTTTTTTTACCTCTAAGAACTATTTTTTCTACCTCTGCGGCAGTTTTTTGAGTTTCCTTTGTATGAGTTACCTCGCTAACGTTTAAAGAGTCGTTTGTTTTTATAAAGCTTGTCCCGTCAGTGTTTATTGCAAAGTTTTCGATATAATCCTTAGTTTCATTGCTTGTTTTATTCGAGTCGTTTAAATCTATGATATTTTCTTTTCCCGTCTTCAAATTCTTATCTTCTACATCGGTCGGTATTTCATTTTGGTTAACTAAATCATTTAATTTTTGCAGCAGCAAATTATTTTGACTTATTTCCTGTTTTGACATAATAGTATTTTTTGAAGGTATAAATTTTTCCAAAAACGCATAAATCGCAAGACTTATACTACTTGAAGATAACCATAATTTTATAAATTCGCCATTTAAATTTATATTTTTAAAAAATATTAAATAATATATTGAAGTTGCAGCAACGCCCAATAATACGGGTAGAAAAGTTATGTATTTTGTATATTTTGCGCCGTCGTCGCTTTTTACCGCAAAATTTTTAATGGGTTTTTTTAAAATTCCCGTCAATGCACATATAATCGCACCCAAAATT
>CASEPJ010000083.1 GCA_949289715.1 uncultured Clostridia bacterium | reverse complement strand
CATACAACAATTTATCTTTTTCGAATAATTTTATTAAAGTCCATCTGTCGTTTATATCGACTGAAGTAATTTTTGAAATTTCGTTTAATATTTTGTTGATATCCTGCGGCAGAGGAACAGATTTTTTATTTTGAGTATCCGAACATTCGGAAATAGTCAAACTCATTAATTTATCCAAATTCTGTTTTTTTAAAGCAGATATGGAAATGACTTTTACGCCAAATAATATGGATAGTCTTTCGGCATCGATAGAAATGCCGTTTTTTGCCAATTCATCTTCCATATTTAAGGCTATTATGACTTTACAATTAAATTCCATCAATTGTGTGGTAAGATATAAATTTCTTTCCAAATTGGTGGAATCTATTATATTAATTATAATGTCAGGAGTTTCTTCTAATATATAATTTCTTGTAATTACTTCTTCCAGCGAATACGGAGTTATAGAATAAATACCTGGTAAATCGGTAATTATAACATCCTTATTTTTATAATAAAGACCTTCTTTTTTTTCAATGGTAACACCCGTCCAATTTCCGACTGTCTGATGCATTTTCGTCAGCTCGTTAAACAACGTCGTTTTACCGCAATTAGGGTTACCTACCAATGCTACTCTATATTTCATTTATTCCACCGTTATATTTTGTGCGTCTGATTTTCTTATTGCCAACCTAAATCCTCTTATGGATAAAAGGATGGGATCACCCAAAGGAGCAAACCTTTCAATATGAACTTTTGCGCCTTTATTAAGACCGATATCAATCATTCTGCGTTTTACGTTTTCGTTACAATTAATATCCACTATCGTAACGATTTCGTTGCATTTAAGTTCCGATAATTTTCTCATACTGACCTCAAAGTTAGCATATGCTAACCGAATATAAGTTTAACACATAGCAAATGCCGTGTCAAGTGTTTTATTTTAATTTCTTTTTTAATGAGGCTATCTTTTCTCTTAAAATTATTGCCTGTTCGAAATCAAGATTTGATGCGGCTATTGCCATTAAACCTTTTAATTTTTCCAGTTCTTTAGGAATATCCGAAGGTTCATCCTCGGCTTTTAGTGTAATTTCAAGAGAATTTTTAAAATCTTTAATTATTGTTTTTGGAATAATATTATGTTCTTTGTTGTAATTAATTTGAATATTTCTTCTTCTTTCGGTTTCTTCTATAGTTTTTTGCATGGATTTCGTAATAGTGTCCGCATACATTATTACTCTGCCTTCCGCATTTCTTGCTGCTCTGCCTATTGTTTGTATCAAAGATGTATCGTTACGCAAAAAACCTTCTTTGTCTGCATCTAAAATAGCTACCAATTGTACTTCGGGTAAATCCAACCCTTCTCGTAATAAATTTATGCCCACAATAACGTCAATATTACCTTTTCTTAAAGAGGAAATTATTTCAATTCTTTCAAGTGTATCTATGTCACTGTGCATATAATTTACTTTTATATTTTGCTCCAATAAATAGTCGGTTAGTCTTTCCGCCATTTTTTTCGTCAAAGTCGTAATCAATACTCTTCCGCCGTTATCGACTACTTTTATTATTTCGCTCAGTAAATCGTCTATTTGATTGGTTGCTGGTCTTATTTCTACTTTTGGATCAACCAATCCCGTGGGACGGATAATCTGTTCTACTACATTGTCTGCCCTTTTTAATTCGTACTCGGCAGGAGTTGCAGAAATACATATTAATTGTTGAATTTTTTTATCGAATTCATTGAATTTTAAAGGTCTGTTATCAAAAGCGGAAGGTAATCTAAAACCATATTCCACAAGATTTTTCTTTCTGGAAAGGTCGCCGGCATACATTCCCCTGATTTGAGGAATAGTCATATGACTTTCGTCGATAAATATAATATAATCATCCGGAAAATAATCGAGCAAGGTATACGGCGGATCTCCCGGCGATCTTCCGTCGAAATATCTAGAATAATTTTCTATACCCGAACAAAAGCCCATTTCAGACATCATTTCCGTATCGTACATAACACGAGCATTAATTCTTTCGGCTTCCAATAATTTACCTTGTTCTTTAAATTCATTGACTCTTATTGCCAAATCATCACGTATATTTTTTATTGCTATTTTTAATGCGTCTTTACCGGTAACATAATGAGTTGCCGGAAAAATCTGAATATGTTTTAAATAATTAAGTTTTTTGCCGGTTAATACGTCGATTTCGCTTATATTTTCAATTTCATCTCCGAAATATTCTACTCGAACGGCCGTATTGGAATAATTAGCAAGAAATATATCTATAATGTCCCCTCTGACTCTGAACATTGACCTTTCGAATTCCAAATCGCTTCTTCTGTATTGTATTTCTACTAATTTTTTTATTAAATCATCTCTTTTTAAATAATCTCCGGGACGCAAAGAAATACTCATCGATAAATATTCATGCGGAGCACCCAAGCCGTATATACAGCTTACCGATGCAACAACAATCGTATCTCTGCGTTCTATCAGAGAACAAGTTGCGGAATTGCGCAGTTTATCTATTTCATCGTTTACTTCAGCCTCTTTTTCTATATAGGTTGCAGTGGAAGGAATATAGGCTTCAGGTTGATAATAGTCATAATAAGAAACAAAAAATTCCACTCTATTCTCTGGAAAAAATTCTCTGAATTCATTGCATAACTGTGCGGCAAGAGTTTTATTATGAGCAATAACCAAGGTAGGTCTGTTCAATTGAGCAATAACATTTGCCATAGTAAAAGTTTTTCCGCTGCCGGTTACGCCTAAAAGAACCTGCGTGTTCAATCCGTCTTTCAGTCCGTTAACAAGTGAATTTATAGCTTGCGGCTGGTCGCCGGAGGGTTTATAATCCGAATGTAAAATAAATTTATCCATAGTTATATTTTAACATAAAAATTTATTTATAAAAAGTATTTTTATAATATATTTAGTTGCATTATAGCTTTTTTTATGCTATAATACAACCCGTAATTTAATTCGCCCTCATAGTCTAGAGGCCTAGGACACCAGCCTCTCACGTTGGTATCTCGGGTTCGAATCCCGATGGGGGTGCCAATATAGCCTTAATTAATCCATTAACCGATTTAATTGAGGCTTTTTTATTAAATAATTTTTAAACTGTTTTTTAATATTTTCCGTAGTTTATTTAAATTAACTAATATCCACATTTTATATTAACGTATAAATTCAAACTAACTTCCTATATTTAATTTAAACTAAAATTTGTTATTATTTAAACGTCTTTTTTATAACTTTTTTATTGTAAGTTTTAATTTATTTTTTTAACGTTAAGTAAGATAACTATATTCTTTATAATATCAATTATTTAATAGGAACATAATTGATTTCCGATTTGATATTCGTACTTTCGATTTTGAAATTACAGGTCGCAAACCGTCGTTACAGCTGCAAAAAGCTACTTTGGGTAATCTTATCCAATCGTTATAATAAAACAATTCTTTATCTGTTTTGTGTGCTAAAGCAAACACATATTGATATATCGCCTTCCATGCTTCATCGCAAAACCCTTCCGGTTTGGCATAATCGGCAAAAAATATTTGCCCTTCTTTTAACATGAAAAAAAGTCAAACCTGAAACGCCGTATTCTTTAACCAATTCTTCGTTAAATGAAGTTTTTAATACAGTAATTTTTACTTTTTTCATATTTTCACCTTAATTTTAAATATTTTTTAAAGTTTTTTATTAATAATAAAATTATAATAATTAATATTTAAATGTCAATTTTAATTAAATATAACAATTTTTAATTAAAAATTAAAATGAAACGAAATAAAATATTAAAAAATAAAAATTTTT
>CASEPJ010000082.1 GCA_949289715.1 uncultured Clostridia bacterium | reverse complement strand
TTTCGTTTTTTATTTTTTCTACATTGTCCTTTAACATTTTTTACCTCTTTAAAAAACATATTTAAATATTAAATATTAAAATTTAAATATTAATAAAATCCGCTAAATTTATGCCGGTAAGTTTGTAATAGTTAAAAATCATAGGAGAAGTATTAACCTCACATAAGAGAGGTTCTTTTGTATTTGCAAAAAAATCCACACTGCCAAAACTCAAATTTAATTTTTCGGAAAGCAATTCGGCTTTTTGCAAATGTTCTGGATAATTTTTTATATCCAACATATTTAGACAACCGCCGAAATTTACATTAGAACGAAAATCTTTTAAATTTTTTCTGCTCACTGCTCCTCTGCATTTTTTTCCGAAAATAAAAAATCTTAAATCTTCGCCGTAAGATTGAGAAATAAATTTTTGAAAAATGTGCGGAATATCGATTAAATTACGGGAATATTTTATTAACTGTTCAAAATTTTCGGCAAGATATACTTGTTCTCCCAATGAACCGTGATTTTGTTTTATAACCACTGGAAAACTCAATTTATCCGCAATAAATTCATAAAAATTATAATCAGGTTCCTTTTTGTTGAATGTAAAAGGCACGGAATAAGTTTCGGGTTGTACAATTATATTTTCAGCGGCTAAATATGTTTTGTATTTATCGTCGAATATTTCTATAGTTTTAGATGAATTTAATACGTTAAAACCTTTATTTTCCAAATATTGCGCCAAATAAACGTCTTTATCTAAAAATATTATATTTCCGTTAAAATTATTATTATTTAAAAAAGTTAATATTTTATCGTTAGATAAAATTTTACATTCTTTTGCTTTTGCATATAACGAAACGCTGTTCATAAAAGATTCGGCCGTGTATGAATAGTTATAAATAAGTAAGTTTTTCATTTTTGTTTACTTTGTTTTTCCTTATTTTCTTCTATAGTGTTATCCGTATTTTTACAATATAATTTACAAGCAGCACAATTTCCGCTGCATTTTTTCTTGTTTTTAATTATTACATATATCGAAACAGAAAGTACTATAATTAAAATCAAAGATAATATAACGGTTAAAAATACGCCTTTATAGAGTAAATATAAAGAACCGATAAAATATATGATCATAGATACGAGATATGCCGTTACGGTTTGAAACAATATAGTTATAAACAGCCATTTAAAAGAACCCATTTCTTTTTTTGTTGCGCTAAGCGCAGCAACACAGGGGGAAGCAAGCAAAACAAAACTCATAAAGGCATAGGCACCGGCAGAAGAAGCAAATAAAGCCGCAACGGAATCTCCCATTAAAATAGATAATGTTGAAACAATTGCCTCTTTTGCAAAAATTCCGGTAATAAGCGCAGCTACGGCCTGCCACTTTCCGAAGCCTAAAGGGGTGAATAAAGGAGCAAAAAAGCTACCTATAGAAGCCAATATACTGTCTTGTGTTTCCACCATTTGAAATTTATAGTTAAAGGATTGCAAAAACCACATAATAACCGATGCCATTAAAATAATGGTTCCTGCTTTTATTAAAAAGGATTTTAATTTTTCCCATAATTGCAATGCAATATTTTTTGCTTTAGGCAATCTATAAGGGGGCAATTCCAAAACAAATGTATCGTCCGAGCTTTTAAAGGATTTAAATGTTTTCAAAATCAAACCGCTTAGAATTACCATAATTATCCCCAGCAAGTACATAGAGGGGGCAACTAAAGGATTTGTAGGGAAAAAAGTTCCCACAATCAAAGCAAAAACAGGCAATTTAGCCGAACACGGTACAAAAGGAGTCAGCATAACGGTTAATCTCCTTTCGTCGTTGTTTTCTATTGTTCGAGCGGTCATAATAGCGGGTACCGAGCAGCCGCACCCGACAATCATAGGAATAAACGATTTTCCCGATAAACCTATTTTTCTGAAAAGTTTATCCATAATAAACGCTACTCGAGCCATATAACCGCAAGCTTCTAATATCGAAATAAATAAAAACAAGGCAAGAATCTGCGGTATAAACGTAAGAACGGTACCTACCCCGTTAATTATTCCGTCAACCAACAGAGAAACCAGCCATAAAGAAACGCCCGAATTTAATAAAGAATTTCTAAGATTTTCGCCTATAATATCAAAAAATAAATACTCCAATGCATCGGAACACAAGCCGCCTATGAGCTGTATTGAAACCATATACATTAAAAATATTATAAATATAAATATAGGAAAAGCTGCATATTTATTTAATAAAACATTATCG
>CASEPJ010000081.1 GCA_949289715.1 uncultured Clostridia bacterium | reverse complement strand
ATATTCATTGATTACTCCTTTGAATTATATTTCAACACTTAATATTATATCGTTACGTTTTTAACATTATATATTTATAATGCCGTTTATTAATTACAAATTTTTCATCGCCTATTTATTAAATAGGAATGTAAATATTTAAATTAATTATTCTTTTAATAATTTAAAAAACTTTTTTTAAGCATAGACTAAACATTATATTTATAAGCATACGGTCTTATCGCTTCGATTTGTTTGCTTAATTTATCGAATGCCTCCATAGTAAGCGATTGCTGACCATCGCATAATGCATATTGAGGATTGTTATGAACTTCTATAATAAGTCCGTCTGCTCCGGCAGCCGTAGCGGCAAGCGCCATAGGCATAACATATTTTGAATATCCCGTTGAATGACTGGGGTCCACAATTACGGGGAGATGCGTTAATCCTTTAAGTACGGGAATTGCCGACAAATCCAACGTATTTCTTGTATATGTTTCAAATGTCCTAATACCTCTTTCGCAGAGTATTATTTTTTCGTTTCCTCCTGCCATTATATATTCCGCACTCATAAGCAATTCCTGTAAAGTGTTGGCTAAACCTCTTTTCAACAAAATAACTTTATTCGTATGGCCGAGTTCTTTTAGCAGTTCGAAATTCTGCATATTTCTTGCTCCTACCTGAATAACATCCACATCATCAAAGAGATTTAGCTGATTCAAATCCATAATTTCCGTAACTATGGGTAGGCCGGTAGCATTTTTTGCTTCCAGCAAAAGTTTTAGACCGTCTCCTCTCAATCCTTGAAAAGCATATGGAGATGTACGGGGTTTGAAGGCTCCTCCCCTCAACATTTTTGCACCCGACTTCTTTACCGATTCGGCAACTTCGATTATTTGTTCTTCACTTTCAACCGAACAGGGACCGGCAATAATCTGAAAATTACCGCCGCCTATTTTTACTCCGGCTACATCGATTATTGTGTCTTCGGGATGAAATTTTCTGTTTGCATTTTTAAAAGGCTCCTGTATTCTTTTAACATCTTCAACAATATCCAAAGATCTTATAAGGTCTATATCTATTTTAGAAGTATCTCCTATCAGTCCTATAACCGTTCTGTTTTCTCCTTGGCTTATATGAACGCCTACTCCGTTGCTTTTAAGCCACGCAATTAATCTCTCCATTTGTTTGGGATTTGGATTCTGTTTTGGAATAATAATCATAATTGCCACCTCTTTAACTTTATGTATTAAAGCTATTAATTTATAATTTTATTTATTGTATTTATTTTTATTAAATACAGTATTTAAATAAAGCATAAACATTATTATATTTAAAAAAAATCCACAGTATATTTACTGTGGATTTTACCGATAATTAAAGTCATAAATAATTTATTCCACAGCAAAATTAACTTTACCTGCATAAAAGGCAAAGCCGAAATAATAATAAAAAGAATTGCTGTTGAACATTTTTACCATAATATCCTCTCTTTTTTCGGTAAATAGTTTATCACACAAAAACTTAAAGGTCAAGTAATAAAAGCAATAAATTAAAATAAATTCTTAATTTATTTGAATAAATCGAGTTTTTCCAGCCTTTTCATAGCCTCGATTACGTTTTCTCTCGAACCGAATGCCGTCAATCTGAAATAGCCTTCTCCGTTTTCACCGAAACCTGCTCCGGGAGTACCAACAATATTTGCTTTATCTAAAAGATAATCGAAAAATTCCCAACTTTTCATGTCTTTAGGGCATTTTAACCAAATGTAGGGAGAATTTTCCCCGCCGACGTACCAAATTCCGAGTTTTCTCAACGTTTCGCCTATAATTTTTGCGTTTTCCAAATAATATGCTATGTTTTTGCGGGTTTCTTGATATCCTCTATTTGTAAAAACGGCTTCTGCCCCTCGTTGAACTATATATGCTACACCGTTAAATTTAGTAGTTTGGCGCCTTAACCATAATTTATTTAATTTTACACCGTCATATTCCAGGTCATTGGGAACTACCGTATAGCCGCATCTTGTACCGGTAAATCCGGCGGTTTTTGAAAGCGAACAAAATTCTATTGCGCATTTTTTCGCTCCTTCTATCTCATAAATACTTGTCGGCAAATTTTTATCGGTAATAAAAGCCTCGTAGGCGGCATCGAATAATATTAACGAATTATTTTTAATGGCAAAATCAACCCATATTTTTAATTGTTCTTTATTATATACCGAACCGGTAGGATTATTGGGTGAACATAAATAAATAATATCTCCTACTGTGTTTTCGTCGGGAAGAGGTAAAAAATTATTTTCGTAATTGCCGTTTATAAAATTAATTTTTCTGCCCGCCATAATATTGGTATCCACATAAACGGGATATACCGGGTCGGGAATCAATACAGTATTTTCTATAGAAAAAATATCCAAAATATTTCCTAAATCGCTCTTTGCTCCGTCGGAAATAAAAATTTCTTTTTTATCTAACACAATACCTTTTTTTGCATAATAATTTGAAACTGCCTGCGTTAAAAATCCGTATCCCTGCTCGTCGCCGTAACCTTTAAAAGTTTCTTTAACTCCCATTTCCTTGGTAGCTTTTTCCATTGCTTCAACGCAAACTTTAGGTAACGGCAAGGTAACGTCGCCTATACCCAATCTAATTATATTACAATCCTTATGTGTTTCTTTATACTCATTTATTTTCTTGTTAACCGTAGAAAAAAGATAACTTTCTTTCACGTTAAGAAAATTCGAATTTATTTTCATAATATAGCTCCTTTATGGCTTTTTAGTTTTACTTTGTCAAAAGTATCGACCGTCTGTCTATAAATACATCGTAACAATCATTTAAAATCCCGACTAATGAAAAAAATTAATCGGTAACCATTCAATTTCGAAAATAGTAAAAGGCAAATAACTTTTTTATAATTTTATTCCCACTCTATAGTTGCCGGAGGTTTACCTGTAATGTCGTAAACGATTCTGCTGACTCCTTTAACTTCGTTTGCAATTCTGGAAGAAACGGTTTCTAATACATAATGAGGAATTTTAACATACTCCGCCGTCATAAAATCCGTTGTTTTTACAGCTCTTAAAGCAACGGTATAATCGTATGTTCTGAAATCTCCCATAACTCCAACCGACCTTAAATTAGTTAAAACAGCAAAATACTGATTGGCCTTGACTTTATGTTTTTCCATTTCCGCTCTGAAAATCGCATCTGCCTCTCTTAAAATATCAAGTTTTTCCTTTGTAAGTTCGCCTATACACCTAACAGCAAGTCCTGGACCGGGAAAAGGCTGCCTATTGACGAGATAATCGGGCAGACCTAATCTTGCCCCTATTTTTCTCACTTCGTCTTTAAACAGCGTTCTTAAAGGTTCCACTAATCCGGTAAAAAGCATATCCTTGGGCAATCCGCCTACATTGTGATGACTTTTTATATTTGCGGTGTTATCCGCACCCGATTCTATAACATCGGGATAAATCGTGCCTTGCGCAAGAAGTTTGGCATCTCCGAATTTTTTTGCTTCTTCCTCAAATACGGAAACAAATTCCTTTCCTATAATCTTTCTTTTTGTTTCGGGATCGGTAACGCCTTTAACCTTTTCTAAAAAACGTTGTTCTGCATTTATTCTAACAAATTTTACTTCTTTGTCTTTAAACGCCCGTTCTATTTCGTCGCCCTCGTTTTTTCTCATAAACCCGTGGTCTACAAAAATACACACAAGCTGCCCCGGAATGGCTTTTGATAAAAGCGCAGCACAAACGGAAGAATCCACCCCGCCGGACAGCCCCAAAATGACCTTTTCCGATTTAACTTGTTCTTTAATTTCCTTAATTTTTTCTTCTATGAAATCATCCATAGAATAATCTCTTTTTGCATGGCAGATTTTAACAAGGAAATTTTTTAAAATTCTTTTTCCGTGCTTTGTGGTTTCCACTTCGGGATGGAACTGTACTCCGTAAAGTTTTTTAGCGGAATTTTCCATTGCGACTATAGGGCAATCATTTGAATAGCCCGTTTTAACAAAGCCTTGCGGAAGTTCGCACACATAATCGGTGTGGCTCATCAACACCGACTGTTCGCCGGTTAATCCCTCAAATAAAAGACATTCGTTATTCAACGTAACGTCAATTTTGCCGTATTCCGAAACATTACAGCTTTTTACCTTTCCGCCGAGCATATAGCACATAAGCTGATGACCGTAACATATTCCCAAAACCGGTATATTTAAATTAAAAATTTCCTTATCGCATTCGGGAGCGTTCCCGCCGTAAACGCTGTTGGGGCCTCCCGTCAAAATAATACCGATAGGGGCGATTTTTTTAATTTCTTCCGCCGAAATTCCGCCCGGTTTAACAATACTTAAAACATTTAATTCTCTTACCCTTCTTGCAATCAGTTCTTTATATTGACCGCCGAAATCAAGCACCAAAACTTTTTGATTCATTAAATTTTAAATTCTCCTTTGAATACTTCACGGGCGGGACCCGTCATTAAAACCCTTTCTTTTGTATAATTTATAATCAATTCTCCGCCGAGAAGTTCAACTACAACATCCTCACTCGAATTCACAAAGCCGTTTAAAACACAAGCTGCTACTGCAGCGCATGCACCCGTACCGCAAGCAAGCGTTTCGCCACTGCCTCTTTCCCAAACACGCATTTTTATGCGGTTTTTATCAATAACTTTAACAAATTCGGTGTTCACTCTTTCGGGGAAAATCTTATTATTTTCAAACTTAGGACCGATTTTTTCAATATCTATACCGCTAACGTCGTTCACAAAAACCACGCAATGGGGATTGCCCATGGAAACGCAGGTTATCGCATATTCGCCGTCTGCAATTTTTACTTTTTTGTTAATAACCTCTTTCACGCCTAATTCAACGGGTATTTCCGCCGCATCGGTAACAGCTCTTCCCATATTTACGGTAACTTTAACTGTTTTTCTGTCTTTAAAAAATAATTTTAAAGTTTTAATGCCGCTTAACGTTTCTATGGTAATGACATTTTTTTTGACCAAATTATGGTCGTAAAGATATTTGGCAACGCAGCGAATTGCGTTACCGCACATTTTACCTTCGCTACCGTCCGCATTGAACATTCTCATTTTTGCATCCGCAACTACCGAAGGGCAAATCAGAACTATACCGTCACCCCCTATGCCGAAATGTCTGTTTGAAAGCGCTACGGCAAGCTCAGACGGTTTTTCGATTTTTTCTTTAAAACAATCGAAATATATATAATCGTTTCCTATGCCTTCCATTTTTACAAACGAAAGTTTTTTCTCAACCGTATTCATTGTAACTCCTTAAACATTTATTTCGACATTCACTCCCAAAAATGAGGAGTTTTCGTTTAGTTTTTCTTTTACCGTTTTTAAATAATCCTCGGTCTGATCTATTGAAAGACCTATGAATTTATCGTATGAAAGCAAATTTTTTAATTCGTCTTTTGTTATGTAAAAACGCTTATCATGTAAAATTCTCTCCAGCAAATCGTTCTTTTTTCCTTCCGCTTTTATGCTTTTAGCAGTGGCAACGGATAACTCTCTTATAGCCTCGTGCAATTCCTGTCTGTCCCCTCCTTTTTGAACGCAATGCATCAAAATATTTTCGGTAGCCATAAAAGGAATTTCGTCGTTTAAATGTTTTTCGATAATTTTAGGATAAACACTTACACCGCTGATAATATTAATATATAAAGACAATATAGCGTCGGTCGCAAGGAACCCTTCCGGAATACTTATTCTTCTGTTGGCAGAATCGTCCAACGTTCTTTCAAACCATTGTGCACTTGCCGTAACGGCGGGATTCATCAAATCGGCAATTACATATCTAGCTAAAGAGGCAATCCTTTCGCTTCTCATGGGATTTCTCTTATATGCCATTGCCGAAGAACCTACCTGTCCGCTCTCAAAGGGTTCGTCGAATTCTTTTAAATGGGAAAGCAACCTAATATCGTTGGAAAATTTATGCGCACTTTGAGCTATAGACGAAAGTACCGATAAAACTTCGAAATCCACTTTTCTTGAATATGTCTGCCCGCTTACAGCATAAACGCCTTTAAAACCCATTTTTTCCGCAATTTTAATTTCTAACTGTTTTACCTTTTCTTTATCTCCGTTAAAAAGTTCTAAAAAGCTGGCTCCCGTTCCCGTAGTTCCTTTGCACCCTAAAAGCTTTAAATTGTTTAAAACAAAATCGAGTTTATCTAAATCGAACATTAAATCCTGTAGCCACAAAGTCGCACGTTTACCCACCGTTGTAGGTTGAGCCGCCTGAAAATGCGTATAAGCTAAAGTTGCCTGATTTTTATATTTGTCCGCAAAATCGGCAACCGCTTTTATGGCGTTAACCAGCAAACGTTTAATTTGTAGCAATCCCTCTTTCATTTGAATAATATCGGTATTATCGCCTACAAAGCAGGATGTTGCACCAAGATGAATTATGGGTTTTGCTTTGGGGCAAAGTTCTCCATATGCATAAATGTGGCTCATAACGTCATGACGCACAATTTTTTCTCTGGCTTTAGCCGTTTCGTAATTAATATCGTAAATATGCTCTTTCATTTCTTTAATCTGCTCGTCGGTGATATCTATTCCCAATTCTTTCTCCGATTCCGCAAGAGCAATCCAAAGTTTACGCCAAGTGGAAAATTTAGTATCGTTAGAAAATATTTTCTGCATTTTTTCGCTTGCGTAACGTTGACATAAAGGGGTCTCGTAAATATTATTCATTAAAAGGTACTCCTTAAAAATTTATCTAAAAGAAAAACCATAAAAAGGTTAATAATATTTTACTATAAAAACCAGCAAAAAGCAAGTAAACTGTTATTGTTAATATTGCAATTTTATTGCACTGTTATCGTAGTTTGAACCTTTTATATAATGTTTTTATTAAATACGAATTTTAAAAAAAAATAAGTATTTTTACAACGCATTTTTTTACGTCTGTTTTATGTTAATATAATTTTTTTAGCACTTAAATTTATTAATTAAACTTTAAAAACATTTTCCAATCGACCTTTCTGAAATATTAATTTTTTTAAATCTTTTTATACACTTTAAAAATATTACGGGTAAAGCATAAATATTTAATGTTAAAATTTGAATTGTCTAAATGCTGATTTTTTAATGATTTATACGTTAATCAATTACTTTTAATAGATTTATATGATATTTATTTAAATTTTTTACTTGCGGTAAAATTATAACAAACTATTTTACTTTTATAGTTTCATTTTCAATTTATTATTTACGATATACTTCGGCCAAAAAAAACTATTTAATTGACAAATTAAAAATATTTTGTTATACTAAAAAAATAATTTTACAAAAAAATTTGCGATTTCTTTAGTTAAGTTCGTACTTTTTACAGGAGTTTAAAATGAGTAAACTTATTATACCCAAAAACTATAAAACTAAATTCACACCTTACGAAACACAAAAAGCAATAGAGTCCGTTAAAAAAATATTTCAAAAAAATTTATCTATAAGACTAAATTTAAGAAGGGTCTCCGCACCGCTTTTCGTCGGGTCCGACACCGGTTTAAACGATAATTTGAACGGCGTGGAACGCCCCGTCGTTTTTGATATAAAAGAAACGGGCAAAAACGCCGAGGTCGTTCACTCTTTAGCAAAATGTAAAAGAATGGCTCTATATAAATACCAATTTAAAACAGGTAAAGGACTATATACGGATATGAATGCCATAAGAAGAGATGAAGAAATGGACAATCTCCATTCCATATATGTTGACCAGTGGGATTGGGAAAAAGTGATAGCCGAACAAGACAGAAACGAAGAATTTTTAAAAAATACCGTTAAAGAAATCGTAGCTGCGGTTTGCGAAACAAAAGAGGAACTGCAATATTTATTTCCTTCTTTAACATATAAAATTTCTAAAGACGTGCATTTTATTACCACGCAAGAGCTGGAAGACCTCTACCCCACACTTTCCCCAAAAGAAAGAGAAAACGAATATGTTAAAAAATATAAAACCGTATTCATTATGAAAATAGGCGGTATTTTAAAATCCGGTATTAAACACGACGGAAGAGCCCCCGACTATGACGACTGGGATTTAAACGGAGATATAGTCATTTACAACGAGGTTTTAGATTGTGCTTTTGAAATTTCTTCCATGGGAATACGAGTTAACAAAGAATCTCTTTTAAAACAATTAAAAGAATCCAACTGCTTAGACAGAATTAATCTGCCCTTTCACAAAATGCTCCTTGACAAAACCTTACCTTTAACGATGGGCGGAGGAATCGGTCAATCAAGACTTTGTATGTTAATTATGGAAATGGCTCATATAGGAGAAGTTCAGGTGTCTTTATGGGATGACGAAACTTTAAAAGGATGCGCTAACGCAGGCATATCACTTTTATAATATTTATAATCTAACTTTAAAGGTTTTAATTGCCTTTATTAAATACTTTATTGCCCTTATAAAAATAAAAATTTAAATAAATTTATTTTGTAATAAATATTGAATGTCAAAAAATAACGAAAACAAAATTTTATATTAATAAAAATTTATAAAAAACGGAATAAACAACATCGGTTTTAATTCTATAGAAGTTATCAATTATTTGTTAAAAAATATTTTTAGGCGTATTCCTATTTTAGGCATAATCCTATCATATATTTACTTAATTATAACCTATTATTAAATTTATTATAAAACGTTATAAAACGATATTAGGAAGATAATGCAAATTTTATGAGTTAACAAATATCGGCTGTAAATTTCTTGACTATAAAAATTTTTAGTTTTAAAATATAGTAAAAAATACAGGAGATTTTAAAAATGGCAACTAAAAAATCATCTTCAAAAAGTTCAACCAAAAAAACCACTACTGTAAGTTTATTGGATCAGCTTGCCTTTTGGGCGGTTATAATGCTTGCAGTGGTAATGTTCATATCCGCTTTTATAACTTTTCTTGCAAAAATCGGGGTGGAAATCTCTTCTTTAAACGAAGTCGTTTCAATATTTAATAAAATAGCGCTTGCCATAGCAATAGCTATTACTATTTTCTCATCATATTTTGCCGCAAGAAGAAAGGGCAAAAAATGGTTTACCGTATGGTTGGTTTGCGCAATATTAGTTGCACTCTCCTACATATTAGGTATAACGTTAATTTAATTAAAAATCCTCTTCCGTTCGGGAAGGGGATTTTTTTATTATGCTAATAACATTTATAAATTTTGCTCTATCTTCCATTAATTGGACTTTTTCATTAGATTTTTCCCTTTAATGCTTATTTTTTAAATTTAGTTTAAAATTTTTTCAATTTTATAAATGTTATAATTTAATATAAAATTTTAAATTGCCTATATAATTAAACTCAGTTTAAATTTTTTACAATTTTTTAAACAATATTAAAATTATAATCGAGTATAATTGAATTTTTATTAGTTTATAATTTTAACCGATAATCTGTGCAACAAAATCTCGTTAAAAAATATTAAATAAAAATTTATCAATTATTATTAAATTACTTGATTTTTTATTTATTATACTGTAAAATAAATTAGTCATATTCAAATAATGTTTTAACGATTTATAAAATGCTACTGTGGCTCAGTCGGTAGAGCAGCTGATTCGTAATCAGCAGGTCGCCGGTTCGAATCCGGCCAGTAGCTCCATTAATGTTTTCACATAAAAAGCCGCAAAATTTGCGGTTTTTTCTTATTTGTAAATTATTTTTTCAATTTTATAAAAAGACAAATTTAATTTAAAATTAGAAAAATTGTTTAACTTTCGTTTTTTTATAAACTTATTAAAAATTAAATTGAAAATTAATACCCTCTTTTACAAAAAATTACACTTCGAAATTTTAAATTCATAAGAAAAAAAGCTTCTCCAATTTTTTCAGTTGTTAATATTTTTAATTAGTGTTATAATTAATTTAATTAAGTAAGTTAGAAAAATTATAAATTTAAGTATAATTCCAAATATTGAATTTTTTAAATAATTTAACTTCTTTTATATTATATAAAAATTAAAAATTACGGGTAAAAAAATGACTCAACACGAAAAATTGGAGAAACTTTTAAGTAAATATTTTGCTGAACTTCAAAATCACTCAATTCTTAAAAAATATTGGGAGAAAACATCACTGGTTTTGAAAGGCAGCTTTTCAAGAAATTTTGCAGACGAATATACAGACCTTGATTTTGTTATTTTTACAGATAAAACAACTTATAAAGAAATTTGTTCTAACTATTTTAATCTCGGTTTAACGCCAAGAAAAAACGGTGTGTTTTTACCTCTCGGCGATTGGGACGGGCATTATAATTTGGATACATTCAATAATTTTGAAAATAATTTAAAAAACGACATATCGCTTTTATGGGAATTTTCAAATGCGAAAATTTTACACGACTGCGAAGAAAAAATAAAAAACGCCGTTTTTGCATTTACCGATTTATTTCACAAAAAAATCAATTCTACAATACGCAAACAATATTTAAATATACAGCTTCAATTAGATTGGATGCGTCAACCTTTACGAAGGGCAGATAAACAAGCGGCATTGATTTACGGCGCAAATTTTTGGATTGAATGTTGCCGTTTGCTCTATTTAATCGAAAATAAGCCCTACCCGTGCGATAAATGGATTTTTTACTATTTAAATACCCTATCTTATTTTGAAGAATTTAAAAATACGATTTTACAATATGGGAATACTTTTAATTCGGTTTATTCTTTAAAAAAAGGTACTGAACTTACGGAATACGAAATGTATTCTAAGGGAATTATCATTACAGAAAAATTACAACAAATATTGCATAATCGTTTTAAAAACGCTAAATGGATTGACGAATGGTATTTATTTGCTTAAAATTTAATTTCATACTTCATCGGTGTCAACCAAATTAAATAATATAAATATAATAAAATAAATTTACTAATAATTTTAAAAATAAATTTATTAAATAATATTTCAATAAATTTAAAAATTTTACCTTTTTAAAAATCAGATTTTTAATATATTAAATTAAATTTAATAATTAATTTAAAAATTTAAATTTCTACATAAAAAACCGCATCTAAATAAGATGCGGTTTTTAAGCTATAACCTAAAATTATTAAACATTAACCCAACTTTGTACGGAAAGTTTATTTGCTCCATACATTCCGTCATCGCCTTTTTTGCATTCATCCATATAATCTTTGTATAGTTTAAAATACGTGTAACAATCAACAATTTCAAATTCGTATTCATCATATTCTAAAAGCTGCTGACTGAAATTATAAACCTGTGTAGGAGAAACCAATATTACTCTTATTCCCTGGAAGGTAGGTCTGCCTGCACCTTTTTTCAAACTTTTCGTAACTACTGTATTAATATTAAAAGCACCGTTTCCGTTCTGATAATACATTTCCTGCCCTGTAAAAGGATCTTGGGCTTGAATAATTGTATTGTTATATTCATAATAATAATATTTGTTCTGTCCTATAAATACGCCATAGGGGAAATATTCGCTGAACATATTAAATATCGTTTGCGTGGTTCCGGGTTCGTCGGGCATAAGAGGAAGCCAGCTACCGAAATAGCACCCCAATACATCAACATCGAAAGTTTCCGTAGCACGTTTAACCGCATTTTTATAATTATCAAAAAATCCTCTGTAATCTTTTCCTTCCGCATCCAACAAATAATTAACATAAGTATAAGTAAAACCGTTATTTGCAGTAACGAATACATCGCCCGGTTCGTTTTTACCTACGGTTTCATACATCATTTCATAAACCATCGGCACCCTGGGATAACTTGCACCCGATGTCGGCCACATAACCGGAACATCGCCTAAATGAGGATCGGACATATAACTCGGCATATATCTGTAAAGCCAGGAAGAATTATCGAAGTCGCCTACATAAATACAAATATAATTTTTATTTTCAAGAGTAGTTTCATTGGCTTTTTCTTTTAATGCATCGGTATTTTCACTTTGTGAAAGCGGTTCGGGATTATAATGCATAAAAACGGAAGCATTTGCTATTTCCGTCATTCCGGGAGCGTCCGCAACTATTCCTCCACCGTAATTTCCGAGAATTTTACAAAGTTTTTCTTCATCGGTATATATATCTTCCTTGTTATTTAAATCATATCCTACTTTTATATCCCAATTTGTAAATCCAAAGACTACAACGTGGTCATTTAAATCTCTTTGTGCGTTTGCCTCGAGTATATAGTTTAAAGTATTATAATCGGTACCCAAAGGTTGGTTCAAATCATCTGACGGTAAAATTTTATCATACGAAGACAAATCCCAAGCAAAGCCTTTTTTTGCAATAATATAGTCTCTGTTGACTATATCTCTTGCCGGATGTCCCGTAATATTCCATTGAATATCAGAAGCGTCGCCGTTTGGTCCTATCCAAGCATCCACATAGGAACACATAACGTAAGGATTGGATAAATCGCCCTTTATATATTTTTCCGTAGCATAAATATATGCGTCGCATTTTGCGCTTTGCGTCGAAGGAATTTGAGTTTTATAAACATTACCGGTGCCGTCGAATTTACCGTATAATTTTAATTTTACTTCGATTCCCAAAGTTTGAGTCATATAGTAATAAATATCGTTAACGGAAGAAGAAAATCTCACGGGAATTCTGTCGTTAACGCCCGCATCGGTAATGGCAACGTTATAAGTGGAAGGAACGGTTTGATCCCATATTACAAGTCCCGTATAAAAGTCGGAGAAAATTCTAAGCAATGTATTTATTCCCGTTATCTCTATTATACTCTCCTGCTGAATAAAATCTTTCTTTTCAAAATATTCCAACCAATACATATCGGTATCCTGAATGGAAGTAGGCGAATTATAAACATAGCGAACATACAAATGAATACCGTTTCTGTTTACCAACCCCTGCAAAGCCGTGACTATTGTCATCATATCATATTGATGTGTATAATTGGAGGAACGACCTACCATCTCCCTTAAATCCACAAAATACAATACCTGCGGGTCATAAGTCAGCGAATTTTCGAATTCGGCAACTTCATTTAAAGGAGAAAAAAGTATATTTATATTTTCGTTGTCGGCAACTTCTGGGGAAGTACTTATTAAATTGAAACTTTTAAATTCAATTGCAACCAAACCCGTCGAATACAATTCTATATCGTAATTTGCCAAATTATCGTTTGCGACGAAATTGACCACATAACTTTCAAAATCGTCGGTTGCATCCCGTCCTATTATATAATCGACGGCATACTGCATACCCGTATTTGAGTTTTTAAGATAAATTTGCGCTACCGAACTTAAAGAAGCGGAGGATGATTTTTCCAATTTCATTTCCACCGTCAATCGATAATATCCCCTAAGCAATTCTTCCGAAACTACCGAAGCAACATCGCCTGAAACACTGCCGTCGGAAACAATAGTTTTAGAAGCAGCCACATACTCTCCTATTTCGGTATTTACCGCAGAAGCCGCAAATACGTTGCTGTATTCCCCTGCTAAGATAAAAGGATTTTTTTCCTCTTCTATATCGATTTCGTCTATTACAACTTTATCGTTGTCGTTATCTTTGTTAATATCGTAAGAATTATTATTTTCATTGTTATTTTTACAAGCCGAAAGACAAGTAAAAGCAAAAAATATAATAATAAATACTATTAAAAAAGTTTTTTTCATTTTATGCCTCTTTTAAATAAAAAATTATTTTATTTGATTTATATTGCTGGCTTTTAATTTTATTTTAACATTTATTATATAAATTTGAATATAAATAATCTTTTTATTATAATTATAAATTTTATTAT
>CASEPJ010000080.1 GCA_949289715.1 uncultured Clostridia bacterium | reverse complement strand
TCCCGGTCTGTATAGTTCTCAGAACGAACAGGATACCAGAATGGTGGCAAGGGCAGCAAACGTGCCTGTTCTCGAACCTTCGGACAGTATGGAAGCAAAAGTTTTTACCAAACAGGCATTTGAATTGAGTGAAAAATTCGACACTCCAATAATAGTAAGAACCACTACAAGATTAGCGCATTCTCAAGGCTTGGTTGAGTTGGAAGAAAGAGAAAATATACCCGACAAACCATATGAAAAAAATATCGCTAAAAACGTTATGATGCCCGGTAACGCAAAATTTCGTCATATTGCGGTAGAAAAAAGAATGAAAGATATGGCGCAATTTGGAAATACATATCCTCTTAACAGATGGGAAAGAGGAAATAAAATAGGGTTTATAACTTCGGGTATTCCCTATCAATATGTAAAAGAAGTTTTTCCCGATGCATCAGTTTTGAAATTGGCTTTGGTTAATCCTTTGCCCGAAAAATTAATTAGAGAATTTGCCGCTTCGGTGGAGGAATTATATATTTTCGAAGAATTGGAACCGGTTATAGAAGAACAGGTCAAAGCTTTGGGAATTAAGTGCAAAGGCAAAGAAATTTTTACTTTGCAGGGAGAATACAGCGCTAATTTATTGAAAAAAACACTTCTTAATTTTAACGTGCCTTTGCCCGTATCCAACGACATTCCGGCAAGACCTCCCATTCTTTGCCCGGGCTGTCCTCACAGAAGCGTATTTTCGGTACTTAAAAAGTTGAAAATTCACGGAGCAGGCGATATCGGCTGCTATACTTTGGGTGCCGTTCAACCTTTGGGAGTCATCGATACTACAGTTTGTATGGGAGCAAGTATTTCCACATTGCACGGTATAGAAAAAGCCAAAGGTAAGGACTTTGTAAAAAATTGGGTTGCGGTTATAGGCGATTCTACTTTTATGCATACCGGTATAAATTCCCTAATAAATATGGTTTACAATCAAGCGACGGGCACAGTAATAATTTTAGATAACTCCACTACGGGAATGACGGGTCACCAGGATCATGCGGCTACCGGCAAAACACTTATGGGAGAAGTTGTTCCCGCAATAAACATCTATAATTTATGTAAATCTTTGGGAATAAATAATGTTACCGAAATAAATGCTTTCGATACCGAAGGACTTACAAAGTTAATTAAAGAAAATACCCAGAAAGACGAACTTTCCGTTATTATAACAAAATCTCCTTGTGTACTTTTAAAAGGAAACGTTTTTTCCAACAAATGCCGTGTAAATAAGGATAAATGCATTTCTTGCAAAGCATGTATGACAATAGGTTGTCCTGCAATTACCAAAGATGCGGACGGTAAAATGAAAATAGACGATACTATGTGTAACGGTTGCGGATTATGCCGTAATTACTGTAAATTTTCGGCAATTGAATTGTATGAGGCGGTGAAACATGGAAACTAAAAATATAATGATAGTTGGTGTTGGCGGTCAGGGAACTCTTTTAACCAGCAGAATTTTAGGCGGATTAATGATTGAAGCAGGTTATGACGTTAAACTTTCCGAAGTACACGGAATGGCTCAAAGGGGCGGTAGCGTTGTAACTTTTGTCAGATACGGCAAAAAAGTTTTTGAACCGATAGTTGAAGAAGGGTGTGCCGATGTTTTGATTGCATTCGAAAGATTGGAAGGTTTAAGGTATACTCATTTTTTGAAAGACGGCGGAGCATTGGTTTTAAACGATGTAAGAATAGACCCTATGCCTGTCGTTACGGGAGCAATGGAATATCCGCAGAAAATAATTCAAACTTTGTCGCAAAATCATAAAATTTATTCTGTTGATGCGTTAAGCGAAGCAAAAAAATTAGGCAACAGTAAAGTGTTTAACGTAATAATTTTGGGATTAGCTGCAAAACACATGGAATTTAAAGAAGAAGATTGGCTGAAAGTTATAGAAAAAACGGTTCCTGCCAAAACCGTGGAAATCAATAAACTTGCATTTTTAAAAGGTTATAATTTATAATATTTATATTATATTTTGTTATTGTAAAAATTAAATTAGCGGTTATATGTCGTTATAGATATAGCAAAATATAAACGGAAATAAGGAAAAAATTTAATAAATTTTTAATAATATTTTAATTTCGTATAAACTTAAGAAATTAACGGTGGTAAGTAAAATGATTTGGAATGAAAAAGCAGAATGTATGAGCAGAGACGAGATGATTTCTCTGCAAAACAAAAGGTTAAAAGAAACAGTTAAACATGTATATGACAATGTTCCTTTTTACAGAAAAAAAATGCAGGCAAAAGGAATTGAACCCGAAGATATCAAAAGCATAGAAGATTTACCTCTTCTTCCTTTTACTACAAAAGACGATTTGAGGGATAATTATCCTTTCGGACTGTTTGCCGTACCCAAAAAAGATATAGTCAGAATACACGCATCTAGCGGAACTACGGGAAAAGCCACGGTTGTGGGTTATACCAGAGAAGATTTGGAAATATGGAATGAATGTACGGCACGTTGTCTTACTATGGCAGGCGTAGGAGCGGAAGATATAATTCAAGTAGCATACGGCTACGGACTTTTTACAGGAGGATTAGGCGCACACGGCGGTGCTGAAAAGATAGGTGCTATGGTTGTTCCGATGTCTACGGGAAACACAAAAAAATTGACTACAATGATGGTTGATTTCGGCGTTACGGCAATAGCTTGTACTCCTTCGTATTTATTGCACATTGCAGAAACCTTGGAAAGTGAAGGAGAAATAGATAAAATTAAATTAAAATATGCAATATGCGGTGCTGAGCCTTGGACCGTAAATATGAGAAAACAAATAGAAAGCCGTTTGCATATAAATGCATTCGATATTTACGGACTTTCGGAAATTTCCGGTCCCGGTGTTGCGTGCGATTGTATAGAACATAACGGGCTGCACGTTTGCGAAGACCATTTTTTGCCTGAAATAATAGATAAAGATACTTTGCTTCCTCTTCCTGATGGGAAGACGGGAGAATTGGTTTTTACTACAATTACCAAAAAAGGTTTGCCTTTAATTAGATACAGAACAAAAGACCTTACGGATATTACGCATGAAAAATGTAATTGTAATAGAACTTCCGCAAGAATAAGCAAATTCTGCGGAAGAACCGACGATATGTTAATTATAAGAGGGGTCAACGTGTTCCCAAGTCAGATTGAAGCCGCAATTACCGAGCTGAAAGAAGTTACACCTCATTATCTTATGATAATTGACAGAGTAAATAATCTCGATACTTTGGAAGTTCAGTTGGAATTAAATAAAGCATTTAATTCGGACGAAATAAAAGCAATCGAAAATATCAATAAAAAAGCTACCGTGGCTATACAGCAAGCTATAGGACTTGCCGTAAAAGTAAAACTTGTCGAACCTAATTCTTTACAGAGAAGTATGGGCAAAGCGGTACACGTTATAGATAACAGAAAAATAGACTAATTATAGTCGATATTCGTTTATAATTGAAATTGTTAAATTAACATTAAAGGAGAAAAAGTATGTACGCAAAACAATTATCCGTGTTTATTGAAAACCGTGAAGGAAGATTAGAACAGGTACTTGAAGTTTTAAAAAACTGTAACGTCAATATTCTTTCGTTAAGTCTTGCAGATACCAGCGATTACGGATTGTTAAGACTTATTGTGGATAAACCCGAAACAGGTTATAATTATTTAACGGAAAACGGCTTTTCTGCAATTTTGACGGACCTGATTATAGTAAAAATTCCCCATAAACCGGGCTCTTTGCAAAATCTCCTCAAATTTTTGAGCAAATCCAATATTAACGTAGAATATATGTACGGTCTTACAATTTCGGGAGAGGAAGCGTCTGTGGCGATGAAAGTTAACGATTTTGAGGCAACCCGTAAAATATTCGATAATTTAGGGGTTGAACAAATGCTTTCTGACGATATTATGAAACTTAACAACTGATAAAAATGGAAAGCGAAAAAATTAAAATTATAGATTTTCATACCCATGTTTTTCCGGATGCCATAGCAAATAAAGCGGTTTCGAAACTTGTGGAATCGGCCATGGCCGTTACTTATACCGATGGAACGGCTAAAGGTTTATTCGAAAGTGCGTATAAAGCAGGCATATCAAAGTGCATCGTTATGCCCGTATTGACTTCTCCTAAACAGTTCGAATCGATTACAAAATTTGCATATAATCTTAATTGCGGTGAATATTCTGAAATTTTATTGTCATTTGCGGGTATGCACCCCGATTGCGATAATATTGAAGATAAAATGCGCTATTTAAAAGATATGGGATTTGTCGGCATAAAAATTCATCCCGAATTTCAACAAACCGATATTGATGACGAAAGATATTTGAAAATCGCACAGTTTTGTGAAAAATACGGTTTTATTTTATTGACTCATGCGGGTTACGATGCATCTTTTCCGTATAATAGGCATTGTACTCCAAAAAAAATAAAGAATTTTTTAGATAAAGTGCAATGCTCCAAAATCGTTTTGGCTCATTTGGGAGGTTTGCAAAATTGGCTTGAGGTTATGGACAATATTTGCGGTAAAAACGTGTATTTAGATACTTCTCATATTTTTCCCTATATCGACGATAAATTATTTTGCGAAATAATTAAATGTCATGGATATGATAAAATATTGTTTGCCACTGATTCGCCCTGGAAAGAGCAGTCTTTATATATAGAAAAAATTAAGAGTTTCGGTTTTTTAAAAGAAACGGAAAAAAATATCTTTTATAAAAACGCAGAAAAATTACTAAAATTTAAATTGTAATAAAAATTATTTATTAAAATTCCGTCATTATTTATTCGACGGAATTTTTTTAATTAAATAAATATTAATGCCGTTAAAATTAAAAACGCAAGAAACGAAAAATTAATAATTAAAAATTTCAAAAGATATTTCAATGTGGAGCCTGCCGCACTCAATCGGTATTGATTAAGAGTTATCAGACTGGCAAGAGAAGCAATCGGCGTTCCCAAACCGCCTATATTAACAGCAACCAAAAGGGAAGCATAGTCGGCGGTAAATTTGCTTAACAGTATGGCAGACGGCACGTTAGATATTATTTGGCAGGATAAAACTCCCATAAATAACGGACTTATTTTTATGTATTCGTAAAAAAACTGATTCACATAAGGGATTCTTGCAAGATTTCCCGCAAATATAAAAAACGCCGTAAACACCATTAAAAGACCGTAATCGACTTTTTTTAATGCTTTTCTGTCGGTTAATAATATACCTGCAAATACAATAATCAATCCCCAATAATAGGCGAACAATCTGAATACTATCATAACTGAAACTACGAACAATATTGCGTAAACTATCATACGCCATATGGGAGGAGTCGGTATGTTTTGCGATTTGGCTTCTATATGTATGGGTTTAATAAAAAGACATACGCATATTATCAATATTACGGCTGTAATAAAGGGAGGCAGCATAATCCTAAAAAATTCACCGGTAGGAATTGAATAGTAAGAAAACAAATATAAATTCTGCGGATTTCCGAAAGGAGTCAGCATACCGCCCAAATTTGCAGCAATATTTTGCATAATAAAAGTTATTGCCATATATTGCTTTTGGTCGCTTTCCGTCAATATGTAATATCCTAATGGCAAAAACGTTATTAATGCCATATCGTTTGCAAGTATCATCGAACCGAAAAATGTTATAAATACAAGGGCAGTAACGCTTTTTCTTAAAGTATTAAATTTTTTTAAAATTAAACCGGCGAGCCAAATAAAAAATTTTATATTTTTAAAAGCACACACAACGGCAAGGGTGCAAAAAAGACATGCCAAAGTTTTAAAATCGAAATAAGAAATGTATTCTTTATCGATAGGCACGAAAATACAAGTTATAATTGCTGCCGTTATAGCAATAATCAAAACGGCGTTGCTTTTAATGGCTTTTAATATTAATGCGGATTTTTTCATTTTAATATTATATTTAACGATTTCTTATTATACTCTATTAAATAAAATTTGCAAACAAAAACGATTAAATTATTCATTTTTTTTATTAAGATTTTGTAAAATTTCAAAATATTCGCAAAATCGGTATTCTCTTACAGGCATAATTTTGCCGTTGTCGAAATAGAGCAATAGAGCAGGCTTTATTTTTTTATATTGTTCTACGATTTCGAATTTTATCAAATGACCTTCTTTAATGAGTTTTTTAATTTTTGCGTGATAGTTATAATACATATTTTATTTTTTTGT
>CASEPJ010000079.1 GCA_949289715.1 uncultured Clostridia bacterium | reverse complement strand
ATTTAATAATATTTAATAATATTTTATATAGACTATATTAAAAAAATGTTTTAAACCTTATTTGCTATTATTTTAAACGTTAAAAATGCATATGATATTTTAAAAATTTTTTTACCATTTAATCATTTTATAAAAAAAGCGTCTATTCAAACATTGAAATAAACGCTTTAAATTAATAATTTTTATTTTAAAATACTTTAAAAGTTTTTCATTAATGCAAATTCAATTACCCCTTACTCTGTTCTCAAAGCAATAACAGGGTCCTTTTTAGCCGCTATTCTTGAAGGAATAAGGCCGGCAATTAAAGTCAGCAACATAGATATAATAACCAAAATAATCGCATGCACAATATTTAAATTCGCAATCCCGTTAATACCGGTGAGCATACTCAAAAGTAAATTGATAGGTATTGTCAATAAATAGGTAACTCCTACGCCCAAAATTCCCGAAACAAACCCGATAATTAAAGTCTCCGCATTAAAAACCGCTGAAATATCTTTTTTTCTCGCTCCTATACTCCTTAAAATACCTATTTCTTTAGTCCTTTCCAATACCGATATATATGTTATTATACCAATCATAATGGACGAAACTACAAGAGATATAGCGGTAAACGCAATTAAAACATAGGAAATACTTTCAACAATTTTTTTAATTACACCAAACATTAAATCCAAATAATCGGTATAATATACTTTATCCGTATCGTTTGTTCTCGAAGAATTATAATCATCCAAAGTATTTTTAATCAAATCCTTGCTTTCCAAATCTTTTGCGTATATATAAATTGTCGACGGGAATCTTTCTCCTCCGAAACGCCTTATCATGGAATTGTATTGAGCTTCAATGGTGCTACCGGAAGAAAGAGAAAACATTTCCCCTGTAAGCGCACTGATTGTCGGATTATTTTTTTGCCACTCAACTATTTTAGAGTTCGCACCGCTCTCAAGCATATAATCGGTTAAGTCTTTATGATAAGCTATAGTCGAAGAAAGCGCACCCGCTTCGGAATTTTCATTCAAACGGACTATCCCAGTAATAACTAAATCGACACCCATATTGTATATTTCTTCATTTATGGATTTTTTTACCCATTTATTTCCTTCGGCAGGAGCGGTACCGTATAATACGTCGTTTTCTATAACCTTAAAAGTCGTTCCTACTATATCGGAAAATTTTATAGTGGATATATCGCTGCCCTGTTGATAAAGCCCCAAACTCATCAGCACCATATCACTTATTCTGTTATAACTATCGACCACTATAACGGCATCGAAAACTTTTTTACCGTCCACTTCCTTCATTCCCGTTGCCCATTCGCCGTATATAAGGTCGTATTGTGTCCCTAAAAATTCATCGTTAGATAACATTTCGCTGAATCCGCTGACCAAAGCATTGCCGGAGGTATTTACCGCTTGATAGGTTGTTATATCGTAATCTTCGACATAAACGTCTTTGTATATGTTAAGACTCATACCGTATGAATAGGTAATGTCATTATACCAATCTTTATTTAAATTGCCTATTACGTTATTTAAATATTCCTCCGTAATGTTATTTTCAATATACATATTGTTCATTTTATCCATAATTTTACTTATATATATTTCTTCACTGTCGGGGAATTCTTCAAGATTGTCGCTTTCCATAAGCGAAGTTAGGCTGCTGGTGTCCAAAGCCGTAGAACTAATGGTCAAAGGATAGCTTGAAAGCATATCTGCCTGCATTTTTGTCATATATAAATCAAATCCGTTATATAAAGACAAAACAAGCGCAATTCCTATAATACCAATGGAGCCTGCAAAACTTATGAGAAAAGTTCTTGCTTTTTTTGTAAGTAAATTTTTAACACTCAAAGAAAGCGCCGTAAAAAAAGACATAGAAGTTTTCTTTTTTCTAAAAGGCACGTGTTTGCTTTCTTTTTTTTGTTTATCCGACTCGCTGTCGAAAATCACTTCTCCGTCTTTTAGTCTTATTATTCGGTCGGAAAATTTTTCTGCCAATTCGGCATTATGGGTTACCATTATAACAAGTTTTTCTTTGGATATTTCCTTTAAAATTTCCATTACCTGTACACTCGTTGTACTGTCCAATGCGCCGGTCGGTTCGTCGGCAAGAATAATATCGGGCTGATTTACCAACGCTCTTGCTATTGCTACACGTTGCATCTGTCCGCCGGAAAGCTGATTTGGCTTTTTATTAATTTGGTCGTGCAGTCCTACTTTATTTAAAGCCTCTATTGCTTTTTCCTTTCTCTCCTGAGCGGAAACACCCGAAATCGTCAAAGCCATTTCCACATTCGAAAGTACCGATAAATGAGAAATTAAATTATAACTTTGAAAAACAAAACCAATACATTCGTTACGGTAAACGTCCCATTCGTAATCTCTGAAATTTTTTGTCGAATTACCGTTTATGATTAAGTCGCCGAAGGTATATTTATCCAGCCCTCCCACAATATTCAATAATGTGGTTTTGCCGCAACCGGAAGGACCTAAAATTGAAACAAAGCCTTTTTCGTCAAAATCAAGCGATACACCTTTTAATGCGGGAATTTTAGTTCCGCCGACTATATAATCCTTTTTTATATCAACAAGCTTTAACATATTTCCTCCATTAAAGCAAATTTTTCCAAATTATCGTTTTACATATAAATAAACAATTATAAATTGCTACGGCATTATCAATTCAAAGTCAATAATAAAACAATGCAGTTTTTAATAAAATAAAATAAAATAATAATAAAATTATAAATTATAATAAAATTTTTAAAATATTTTAATTAAAATTATATATTATTTTAATTACATCAATTTAAAAATCACACGGTTAAAATCATTATAAATTGCTTATTTAAAATAAACAAAATTCTCGGTATAATTATTGGCAAAAAAATATAATTTTAATATATGCTTTATAATTTATATCGTATTTTTTACCTTTTATTTTACCTTTTTATTTAATAAAAAATTAAACAATGAAAATAAAATATTTACTTTTAATTCGACGAATTTTCAATTTTTTATATTTAATTATAATTTGTATTTTTTATTCGGCATAAAAAAAGAAAAACATTAATTCATTAATTTTTTATAAAATAAACTATATTAATTTATAAACACATCAAAATTTAAATGTTTAATTAAAAAACCGAACTTCCGCTTTAAATTACGCAAAAATTCGGTTATTTTGGCGAACCATAAGGGATTCGAACCCCTGACCTTTGCGTCCGTAGCGCAACGCTCTATCCAGCTGAGCTAATGGTCCTTAAATATTTATCTTTAATATTATAAATTCAGTAATCGATTTTGTCAAATCATTTAACCATAAAAAATATAAACCGTATAAAATTTTGTCTAAATTTAAATAATTAAAATTTATTATTACATTTAATTTGTTTTTTATTTTACTATCAATATAATTTAATAACTAAATTTATTATTCATAAAAAATTTAATATGAATGGTTTTGGTATTTAATTAACTAACCTATTCTTTTTAATGAATTAAACAAAGTGAAGTTACCAAAACAATATCGACAAATAATTAATTAATTGTAACCCACTAAAATAAAAATTTTAACAAATAATTATTGACATATGTCAACAATAGTTGTATAATTGTTGTTATATAAATAAATTATTTTATTTTACTATTGCGCTTAAAAAATTTTAGAAAGAAAAATATAAAAATGTAAAGGCGAACAATTAAATATGGCAAGACCTTATAAAAAAAAGATTATTTCTCACCCTCTTATATGCAACAGATTTATTCCTGCAGAAAATAAAGCAAAAAATTTATTAATCCGGCTGTCTTTGGAGGAATTAGAAACATTGCGTTTAATCGATGTTTTGAATTTAACTCAAAACCAATGTTCTCAAATAATGGGAATTGCAAGAACAACAGTACAAAGTATATATAAAAGCGCAAGAAAAAAAACTGCCGCCGCACTTACTCAAGCAATAGAACTTGTAATAGAGGGGGGAGATTATCATATTTGCAATCAAATTTCAAATAAAACAAACAATAAAAATTCAATATTAGAAAATAAAGGAGAATATATCATGAAAATTGCAGTAACATACGAAAACGGTAAAATTTTTCAACATTTCGGCCATACGGAACAATTCAAAATTTATGAAACGGACGGTCAAAATAATATAACGGCTACACAAATTTTAAATACAAACGGCACAGGTCACGGCGCATTGGCTCAATTATTAAAAGAAAATAATATAAACGTATTAATATGCGGCGGAATAGGCGGAGGTGCCAGAAACGCTTTGGCCGAAGCACAAATAGAACTTTTCGGCGGAGTGGAAGGAGATGCGGATAAAGCTGTAGAAAATTATTTAAAAGGTACTCTCTCGTATAATCCCGAAGTTATGTGTAAAAGCCATTCTCATAACGGGTCAAATCACTCTCATTCTTGCGGCGAACATTCGTGCGGCGAAAAATGCAAAAGCAATTAATTCTTTTAACTTTGCTTAAATAAATTATTTTATAAATATTTCAAAACTTAATATAATACAATTTAAAGTTTTATTGTCAAATTGAATGTTAAATTCACATTTTAAATTTTATTAAATTAGTTAGACACCAAAAAAATCATCCGTATAATGCACAATCCCCCATAGGGGGGCAATAAAAGAGCGAAAATTTTTAAAAATCTTCGCTCTTTTTAAATGCCTGATAAATAGTAATTTATCAATAATTAAATAATCGTCCGTTATCATTCCATTCGTCGAACATAATACCCTTCTTCGTATTCTCGATAAACTTTTAAAATCTGCTATTAAATAAATCGGCTTGCTTTTTATTTGAATTGTATCTAAATTGTGTCTATGCGTACCCGTTGATACAATGGCGGAAAATTATTAAAGTT
>CASEPJ010000078.1 GCA_949289715.1 uncultured Clostridia bacterium | reverse complement strand
CGATTTGATTTCTTAATTCCTCCAATTTACTCATTATTTACCTCATTTTTCATAATTTTTCAATAAATATTTTATTGCAGTAATTAATTATTGTCAACTGATTTTTAATTCCTTTTTCTGTCCGATCAATATTCTTGACAAAAAATTTTTATAATAATAAAATATTGTAAATATAAAATATAAAATTTAATAATATGCAACGCATTATTACGAAAAATTTAAAAAAATTTAAAGAGTTTTTTAACATTTATATTAATAAAACATTAATTAAAAAATTTTAACTCAATAATTCGAAATATCGTTTTAGCCTTACAAAATTGCATTGCAGAATATAAAACAAACGGAAATAACATGAAACTATTTAAAAAATTATTTATTAAAAATTATACCCAAACAGATAAACCCGAAGTGCGTTTTGCTTACGGCAAAACGGCAGGAATATTCGGAATAATAACAAATTCTATTCTCTTCTCTCTAAAAATTTTAGTAGGCATTATTGGCAACAGTATTACCATAATAGCCGATGCAATCAATAACCTTTCGGATGCCGGCTCTTCTGTCGTAACATTGCTGGGATTTAAACTTGCATCTCGGCCTGCGGATAAGGAACATCCATATGGTCATGCCCGCTATGAATTTATAACTGGACTTATTGTAGCCTTATTTGTATTAGTAATAGGCGTATTGCTAGGAAAAGCTTCTATTGAAAAAATAATTACACCCGAAGATGTCAGCGTGTCATTCATAACATATATTATTTTGTGTGCCGCAATACTGCTAAAGCTGATACAAATGCTGTTATATTTCGATTTTGGGAAATCTATAAACTCTCCTTCTTTAAAAGCCAGCGCAATCGACAGTAGAAACGACGTTATATCCACTACCGCCGTTTTAATAGCTACAATAGTTATACATTTAACAAATGTAAATATAGACGGTTATATGGGACTTGCCGTTTCGCTGTTTATAATTATTTCGAGCATAAAACTTATTAAAGAAACGATAGAACCTTTACTTGGTACTGCCCCTGACAAAGAGTTTGTGGAAACAGTAAAAAACAAAATTCTTTCTTATAACGGAGTTTTGGGAATACACGACCTTATGGTGCATAATTACGGCGCCGCACATTCATTTATAATGGTACATGTTGAAGTGGACGCTCATTCGGATATACAAAAAAGCCATGATTTAATGGACACTATAGAAAGGGATTTTAAAAATCAGATGGGGATAGTTTTGTCTATTCACATGGACCCTATAGTTACGGATGACGAACAAACCAATGAAATAAAAGAAAAAATAATAACTGCTTTAGAAGGTTTAAATTCTTCTTTGAAAATACACGATTTCAGAGTCGTATTCGGTTCTACTCACAACAATATAATATTTGACGTAGTAATACCATACGAATTAAACATTAGCAAAGAAGAAATAATCGCAGCTTGCAACACTGCAACGGAAAATTCTGTTGTACCTTGTTATTTCGTAATAGATATAGACAGAAACTATATATAAAAACATATAATTTAATTAATTACTGCCCTATTATGTCTGTAAGAGTATAAATTATTGGGATTTATATTATTTATTTAAGTATTTTATACCAAAACAAAATCAAAAGACTAAAAAAATAATTAAATTTTAAAACATTTAAAATCTTAATTGCATTTAAAAAAATCTAAAATCAATTTGTTAATTAATTAAGTTTTTAATTTTGTTTGCTTTTTAAAATATTTTGTATACGTTAAATTTAATATATTACAGTTATTTAATATATTAATACCCTTCATTATTAACATTATAAAAAGTTATATAACTTATTTATAAAAATGCAAAATTTTTTTAGATAATAACGAAATTAAAATTAATTTTATAACTCGCAATAAAAATATTTTTAAATTAGTGCTTTAAAAATTTAATTAAAAAGATAAAAACCGCTCCTAATTCTCGGAACGGTTTTTATGATGTTTAAACAAAAATAAATAAATTATTTTTGAGTTTTGGCTATCAATCAAAAGTTTTTTAAATATTTTCTAAATAGAAGCTAATTTTTTATTTATTATTTCTATTTGAGTTTTTATATTTTCAGGTGAAGAACCGCCGAAACTGATACGCTTTTTAAGACATTCTTCTATGGAAATATTTTTGTAAATATCTTCATCGAAAAGTTCGCTTGCTTCACGATAAATTTTTATAGGCAAAGTTTCTAAAGTGTAACCTTTATCTATACAATAAGCAACCAATTTGCCCGTTACCGAATATGCCGAACGGAAAGGCAAACCCTTTTTTACAAGATAATCTGCACAATCGGTTGCGTTAATAAATCCTTCCGACGCAGCTTTTCGCATTTTTTCCTTATTAATTTTTAGGGTATCCAACATAGGAATAAATATTTCGATACATTTTTTTACGGTATCGAAAGAATCGAAAAGTGCTTCCTTATCTTCTTGCATATCCTTGTTATATGCCAACGGCAAACCTTTTAAAATAGTAAGCAGTGAAAAGAGATTGCCGTATGTTCTGCCTGTTTTTCCCCTGACGAGTTCGGCCATATCCGGATTTTTTTTCTGCGGCATCATACTTGAACCGGTAGAATATGCGTCGTCCAATTCTATAAAGCCGAATTCGGAAGTACACCAAAGTATAATTTCTTCCGAAAAACGGCTTAAATGAGTCATTGTTAAAGCAAGGCAAAAAGCACATTCCGCACAAAAATCTCTGTCGGACACTCCGTCTAAACTGTTAAAAGAAGGTTCCGACATTCCTAATTCTTTACAAGTTGCATTACGGTCTATGGGATATGTTGTTCCCGCCAACGCTCCGCACCCTAAAGGGGATACGGCGGTTCTTTTAAGGCTGTCGGACAATCTTTCCGCATCTCTTAAAAGCATTGCGGCATAAGCAAGTAACTGATGTGCAAAAGTAATAGGCTGAGCTCTTTGCATATGAGTATAGCCTGGCATAACCGCATCTAAAGATTTTTGCGCTTTATCTGTAATTGCGTTAATAAATTCTTTTAATAGAGAAATAACTTCCTTAGTTTGTTTTATTGTAAAAAGACGAGTATCGAGCGCTACCTGGTCGTTACGGCTTCTTGCGGTATGCAGCATTTTGCCTACATCGCCAATTCGTTTGGTTAAAAGTGCTTCCACAAACATATGTATGTCTTCCGCATTCTGAATTTGAACCGCCCCGCTTTCTATATCTTCCAATATTTCTTTTAAACCACTTATTATTTTTTTAGAGGCCTCTTTGGGAATGATGCCCGTTTCACCTAACATTTTTGCATGAGCAATCGAGCCTGTAATATCTTCATAATACATTCTGCCATCTATTGAAAGGGAACTGTTAAATTCATCCGCTGTTTCGTTTAAGGATTTTTTGAAACGTGAAGACCAGAGATTCATGTTATACTCCTCTTATACCTACTTTAATTTTTTGTTTTCCATTTGAGCTTTGACTTTTAAAGGTAAACCGAATAAATTAATAAATCCTTCCGCATCGTGCTGATTATATACGTTATCTTCATTAAATGTAGCAATTTCTTCCGAATATAAGGAATAAGGAGATTTCATTCCCGCATTAATTACGTTGCCTTTATAAAGTTTTAATTTAACTTCACCGGTAACTGTTTGAGAAACAGTATCCGCAAATGCGGAAAGTCCCTCTCTAAGAGGTGTAAACCATTGACCGAAATATACCAATTCGGCAAATTTAACGCCCATTTGCAATTTATAATGCTGTGTTTCCCTGTCTAAGCAAAGCTGCTCCAACATTTCGTGAGCTTTATAAAGGATAGTTCCGCCGGGAGTTTCATAAACGCCACGGCTCTTCATTCCTACCAAACGGTTTTCAACCATATCGCAAATTCCTATTCCGTTTTCACCACCAACCTTATTTAATTCCAGCAAAAGAGAAACGGAATCGATTTTTTTACCGTTTAACGAAACCGGTACGCCCTTTTCAAATCCTATTGTTATATATGTAGGTTTATCGGGAGCTTTTTCGGGGGAAACGCCCAATTCAAGAATTTTATCGTAATCGGGCATATTCTCAGGATTTTCCAAATCCATACCTTCATGGGATAAATGCCATATATTTTTATCTTTAGAATAGTTAGTTTCTCTTGTGATTGAAATAGGCACATTTTTGGCTATTGCGTAATCTATTTCTTCTTCACGACTCTTTATGTTCCATATACGCCAAGGCGCAATTATGTCCATTTCGGGAGCTAAGGCTTTAATTGTCAATTCAAAACGAACCTGATCGTTGCCCTTACCCGTACAGCCGTGACAGATTGCATCGGCTTTTTCTTTTTTTGCTATTTCTACAATTCTTTTGGCAATTACGGGACGAGCAAATGCGGTACCCAATAAATACTGATTTTCATATACAGCGCCTGCTTTTAATGTTGGAAAAATAAAATCTTCAACAAATTCTTTTTTTAAATCTTCAATATATAATTTTGATGCACCTGTTTTGATTGCTTTTTCTTCAAGACCGCTCAACTCGGCACCTTGACCAACATCGGCTGCTACGGCAATAACCTCACAGCCGTAATTTTCCTTAAGCCACGGAATGATAATCGAAGTATCTAAACCGCCGGAATATGCTAAAACTACTTTTTTATATTGTTTTTTCATAATTTTCATCTCCGTAAATTTATTATGGTTTAATTGTATAACCTTTTTTCGAATATGTCAAACATTTTTGCATAAATATTCAAAATTATTTAAATTATATTGTATAATTATTAATTTTTATACATTATTTAGAAATTATACAAATTTTTATACATTTTTAATTAAATCTAATAAAATCACCATTACAAAATTATTTATATCAAATAAATAATCAATATTGTTTTTATAAATAATCAATTTTAATCAGCAATTTAAATTCGATTGTAAAATGGTTATTTTAGTTTAAATAAATTAAAAATTATAAATTTGAAATTTTAAATTAAAAGCCCCTAAAATAACAGGGGCTTAGAATTAAAGTTTAACCTTAAATACCGAGCGGCTAAAAATATAATGAATAAAATTTCAAGACTATCGATTAAATTTTCTGCAAAAACTTTTGCCGATAATTAATGCAAAATTGGATTGAAAATAAATAATTATATTATTTAACACGTTCCATATATGTTCCGGTTCTTGTATCCACTCTTATAACTTCGCCCTCTTCTACAAACAAGGGAACTTGAACGGTAAGTCCCGTTTCTAATGTTGCAGGCTTCGTTCCGCCGGTGGCAGTATCTCCTTTAAAGCCGGGTTCCGAATGGGTAATAAGCAACTCTACAAAATTCGGAGGTTCAACCGAAAAAGCTTCTCCTTTATAAAATTTTATTGTAACCTGCATATTTTCTTTAATATAATTTAAAGCGCTTTCTACCTGATCATAATTTAAAGGCAACTGAGAATAATCTTCGGTATCCATAAAATAATATAAATTACCGTCGTTATATAAATATTCCATAGTTTTGGTTTCGATACGAGCTTCCTGAACTTTATCGGTAGGATTAAAAGTTCTTTCAAGAACAGCCCCCGTAACCACATTTTTCATTTTTGTTCTAACAAACGCTGCACCTTTGCCGGGTTTAACGTGTTGAAAATCAACAACGGTAAAAACGTTTCCTTCAAATTCAAAAGTAATGCCTTTTCTGAAATCTCCTGCCTGAATCATAAATACCTCCGTATAATAAATTAACTTAAAAATCAAATTGTCAATATTTTTTTATTTGACGAGGTAAGATTGACAATCCCACCTTCTTTTATAACCACTAAATCTTCAATTCTTAT
>CASEPJ010000077.1 GCA_949289715.1 uncultured Clostridia bacterium | reverse complement strand
GTTATTGAATTGCTTAAACAAAAATCTTTAATTGTGTTTATAGTTTTATCGCCTATATTTCTTTTAGGCACATTAATTATTCTCAAAATCGAAACTTCGTCGTAAGGATTAATCATAATATTCAAATATGCAATAATATCTTTGATTTCTTTTCTTTGATAGAAGCTCATACCTCCGTAAATTTTATATGGAATTGCATACGAACGCAATGCTTCTTCAAATCGCCTGGATAATGCGTTTATTCTCATTAATATAGCAAAATCAGAATACTTATAATTATAATTATTTATTAAATTATTTATACAGCTGACAACATAATTGCATTCGTCTCTTTCATCCAACGCTGAATATTTTTCTATAGGTGCGCCTTCGCAATTATCTGTCCAGGAAGTTTTTAATTTGCGGGATGTATTTTTTTGAATAATAACATTTGCAGCATCGATTATTTTTTTTGTAGACCTATAATTCTGCTCCAAATAATATATTTTTGCGTTACCGAAATCTTTTTCGAAGTCTAAAATATTTCGGATATCGGCGCCTCTCCACGAGTATATTCCTTGATCGTCATCTCCTACAACAAAAATATTTTTATTTTTTTGGGCTAAAATTCTTATAAGCAAATATTGTATTCTGTTTGTATCTTGATATTCATCAACTAAAATATATTTATATTGATTTTGAAAATGCTCTCTAACCTCGGGAAATTTTTTGAATAATTCACAAGTCATATACATTAAATCGTCAAAATCGAGCGCATTTGCCTCTTTTAAATATTTATTATACAGATTATAAGTTTTATATGTTTCCTCTGCGAGATTATCGCCTAATAAAATTTTATTGTATTCGCTCGGAGATTTATATAAATTTTTTGCTATTGATATATGATATTTGATTGTTTTTTTAATGCATTCGTTTTCTATTCCCAATTCGGAAAATACTTTTTTATAAATTTGGTTGGAATCGCTTTCGTCGTAAATTGTAAAATTTTTTGTGTATCCGTCTATTCTGTCTATAAAAGACCTTAAAATATTTGCGCAAAGTGAATGAAATGTGGAAATCCATATATTTCCTGAGAAATTTACCAAATTTCTAATCCTTTCTTTCATTTCTTTTGCTGCTTTATTGGTAAAAGTTAAGGCAAGAATTTGGTCGGGAGTGGCCAATTTTTTTTCCAAAATATATGCTATTCTGTTTGTTAATATTCTTGTTTTTCCACTGCCTGCCACTGCAAACACCAAAACCGCACCTTCAGTATCTTTTACTGCTTGAATTTGCATTTCGTTTAAATGTGAAAAATCCATTATTTATTATCCTTAAAAAAATACCTGTTATTAACAGGTATTATATCATATTTTTAGATTTTAGTAAATTGAAATGTAATTGTAAAAGTGCATATAATTTATTATTGCCGCATTATATAATAAATTATAAATTTCATCGCAAATTATTTTTATTGTCGCAATAAATTTTTTTATAAGTTTTATATTGATTAGAGAGGTTAAGAATGTATCTTTGTCTTTCTTCTTCATTTAGTGAAGAATAATATTCTTTATCCATCAGTTCTTGGATAGGATTTAATTCGTATGCTTTTGAATCTACGATTTTGCAAACTTTTTTGTATAATTCTTCATCGTAAGCATTGTTTTTCTCGGGATAAAATTTTCTGTTTAAATTATTTTTTATTATATTGTTTGCAGTAGCATAATCTCTGCCGGCATTCAGCATTGAATCTATTTCTTCCTGCCTTATTTTTTTAAAATTACTCCAATATCCGTTTTTTAAACGGTTTTTTGCATCTTTTGCATATTTTTTATAATCTTTCATATAAATATCCTCCGAATATGTATTTCGGAGGATATTATAACATTTTTATATAATTATTGTTAAAAAACGCAAAATCTGTTTAATTAAGATAAAAATTGACATTTTAAGACAAATAAAATTATTATTTATTTGTTGAATTTATCCTTAACTTTGTCGAAAAAAGATTTTCTCTTAATGTATTTATCACCGGAAATTTCTTTATCCATTTGTAAAATTGTTTCTTTTTGTTTGTTTGAAAGATTTTTCGGCGTTTCGATATTAACGGTAACGTATAAGTCGCCGAATCTATCGTTAGTTTTTAAAATTTTCACACCTTTGTTTTTCATTCTGAATTGCGTACCTGTTTGTGTGCCTTCCGGAATGTTTAAAGAAGATGTTGTTCCGTTAACCATAGGAATTTCGAGATTTGCTCCCAATGCTGCTTGGGCAAATGTTATGGGAAAATCAATGAATAAATTATAATCTTTTCTTTTAAAAGTGGGATCGGGCATAACGCTTATAATTATGATTAAATCACCGTTTGCTCCACCCAATTTGCCGGGCTGCCCTTTACCTCGTAAGGTCATTACCTGACCGTTATCAATTCCTGCGGGAATATCGAGTTTTATTGATTTTGTAACTTTAACGTAGGCAGAACCTCTGCATTTACTGCAAGGATCTTTAATAATTTTCCCTCTGCCTTTACATTTAGGGCATATAGTAGTAGTTACCGTTTGGCCAAAAATGGTGTTTTGAACTCGACGCACATGCCCCGTTCCGTTACAATCGGGACAGGTAATAACGTCTTTCGGTGTTTTAGCTCCCGTTCCGTTACATTCTGGGCAGGTTTCCATTCTTGTTATTTGAGTTTCTTTAATACAACCAAAAATTGCTTCTTTAAATGTCAGATTAACCTGAATTTTAATATCGTCCCCGTCTTGTCCGTAAGAGGCCGAACGAGAAGAACCTGTGAACATATTCGAAAACATATCAAATATATCGCTGAATCCTCCGGCTCCCTGAAAACCTCCGAATCCACCTGCAGCTCCAGGGTCGGCAGTTCCGAAACGGTCGTAATTGGCACGTTTGTCCGCATCACTTAAAACTTCGTAAGCTTCATTAACTTCTTTAAATTTTT
>CASEPJ010000076.1 GCA_949289715.1 uncultured Clostridia bacterium | reverse complement strand
TAACGGCACCGTGCACTATTGCCGCATGCCCGACGGTTACGAAATTGCCGATTTTAGTTTCCTCGTGCAAAACAGCGTTTTCCTGGATGTTGGAATTTGCTCCGATGAAAATCGGTTTGTTATCTCCCCTTATAACAGCACCTGCAAAAACGGAGGTATTTTCTTGTAGGGTTACATCTCCTATAATATGAGCACTTTCGTGAACGTAAGAGGAGGGTGCAACGTCGGGAATTCTGTCTTTGAATTTTTCTAACATTGGTATACCTCTAAATAAAAGATATAAATTAAAGTTTTAAGTTGATTTTTATAGGCAACGAGAAATATTTTAACACTTTTAAAATCGAAAATATTTAAAAATTCAATTTATAATATTTTAATTAATTAAATTGAATTTTTATTTGAAACATATAAAATTATAAAAACCGAAAATAACTTCTTGCGTTGTGTCAAAATTGAATCAGCTTTGAATTGACTTTAATATGTATGATAATATCACGCATTAACGTTAAAGCGCTTTTTTGATAATTTTATAGTTTTCTATATAAAATTTTAAGTTTAATTAATTATTTGAAATTGCAAGTTTTTTACAGTTTTTTAAAAAATAATCGCAAAAATGTATAAAACAGGGTAAAATATTATCTGCAATAAATTTAAGCAATAAACCAATATTTCAATAATTAATATGAAAATAGCTGTTTTATTAATTTATAATTCAACAATTTAAATTTGATAAATATAATATTTTTCAGCAATATTAAATATTTTATTTGCCTCATAGATAGACTTAAAATAAAATATCAAATAATATTAATAAAACTTTCAAATTAAATATATTTCAAACGTATAACATGATTTTAAATAAATTATAAACGCAAAGAAAACGAAGATGATTATTCGCTCATATGTTCTTGAGCATATATCCCCAAAGCACATTCCGTACGTTTTTTCATAAGTTCGCAGGCTTTCTTATAGGGTTTATCTATATCTTTGTTGAAATTATAATTGTTTGCCGCACAACCTCCTGAACAATGATATTTTGCAAAACAATTTTTGCAGTCAGGTTTTGTTAAAAGGTTGGAATTTGCAAAGCGGTTTTGTATTTCTCGATTAAATTTTCCGTTTAAAATATCGACGTCGTTAACATTGCCCATTTTAAATTGATTGTTGCCTACAAACTGATGACAGGGATAAATTTCACCGTCCGGCGCTACAGCGACGTATTCGTTGCCGGCTCCGCAACCGGTAAGTCTCTTTTTTAAACAGGGACCGTCTTCCAAATTGATATAAAAATGGAAAAAATCAAATTTTTTGCCCGATTTTCTTCTTTTTAAATATTCGTCGGCAAGTATAGTATATTGCGTAAGTGCGGTATTAATGTCTTCGTTTGTCAAAGCCAGAGGATGTCCGTCAGGCAGTACGACAGGTTCGACCGATATGGATGAAAAGCCGATATCGTTTAAATGCAATACGTCTTTTGCGAAGTCCGCATTGTTATGCGTAAATGTTCCTCTTACATACCAGGCTTTGTCTTTTCTCGCAAGAGCAAGCTTTAAAAATTTATCTTTTATTAAATCGTAAGTGCCTTTATTGTTAATTGTTTTTCTGACTTTGTCGTTAATTTCTTTTCTGCCGTCGAGACTTAAAACGACATTGTACATTTCTTTGTTTAAATAATCGGTAATTTCATCGTTTAACAATACGCCGTTCGTCGTTATGGTAAAGCGGAAATTTTTATCGTATTTTTTTGCCTGCTGCTTAGAATAATCGACCACCGCTTTAACCGTTTCAAAATTCATTAACGGTTCTCCGCCGAAAAAGTCTATTTCTATATTTCTGCGTTTACCCGATTTTGCAATCAAAAAATCGACGGCCTTTTGTCCCGTGGATATACTCATAAGTTCTCTTTCCCCGTGGAACGTGCCGCCGTCGGCAAAGCAGTATCCGCACCTTAAATTGCAGTCGTGCGTTACATTTAAACACATGGCCTTTATTTCGCCTGTGGGAATATACGGTTCTTCTTCGTTTATAATATAAGATTTTTCGAAGTTTTCAATTTCTTGTTTTGCTTCTTTAAGTTCTTCGTCGCTGTAATTTTTACCTTGCGTTTTGTCATTTAAAATATCGTATATAATAGGGTCGCATATACTTAAAGAACCGCTTTGTGTATGATATAAATAATATTTATTTTTAAATTCGAAACTATGTAACATATCGGTTTATTTTAAAATACATTAAAAGGCCGTAGAAAGATTTTCTACAGCTTTTTAAAAATTATTTAATTTAGTAGGTTAAGATTTTATTCTTCTTCTTTTTTTACGGTATTGACTCTAACCGTTTTGTTTTCGCAATTTTGATTGCCTACGGTGCAGGATGTTTTGCATGCGGATTGGCAGCTTGACGCACATTCCCCGCAACCTTTGCCTTCACATTCGTTTAATTTGGGATTGAACAAAGTTTTTATATGTTTCATAAATAACCTCCGCAAATAATTTTACGAAAATATTATACTATGAAATGTATAATTTGGCAATCAAATTTAACTATTTTTTGGCAATTTTGCACATTAATGCAACTAAAGTACCGCCGCCCGCTCCGAAAAGAATATCGAATAAGAGATTTAATCCGAAATTGAATCCGTCGTCTATAATGGAAAACAAAGTGAATGCCAATAAGGTAAATATAATTCCGGCAAGTGTGCCCGTTAAAAGAGACAGGTCGTTACCTTTCATAGCGGAGCATATACCTATAATTAAAGCCACGCCTTTAATAACCTGTGTAATCGGCTGGAACCAACTTTCGGGTAGATTAGTGAGTTTTATAATAAGTGCGAAAATAACTATAAGAACAAATGCCGCAAGTACTGCCACCAAACCGCCTTTTAAGGAAGCGAGTAAAAAATTAAGAGTTTTTCCCTTTTGCACGGGAGCTTTTTTGGTTTTTGTTTTCATTTCGTATCCTCCGATTTAACGTGTTTTTTACGCATTACGCTATAATTTATTCGAGGGTGCGTTTGAATATGACTTATAAATATTTTTTTATAAATGATTTATTAAAATAGTAAAAAAATTTATATAATTATCGTATTTGTATAATTTTTTTATTTTTAAATTACAAATAATAATGTTCTAATTAATTTGAAATTAATTATCGATTTATAGATGAAAAAATAATAGAGATGTTAAAACTTATTAATTAAAATTTTCTAAATTTGTAAATATATAAAAAAATAATCAACTTTTAAAAAGCATACGGTAAAAAATATTTACAATTCAATTAAATATTATTGAAATAATAATATAAAAATGATATAATATTTTGATAATAAAAGAAAATTATGATACACGAAATTTATTCAGCGGATGCGTTGGAAATTAAAAACGATAGCGATATTAATAGCCTATCAAAAAAACTGCTATTGAAAAAAGGACTTTCCGAGAAAGAATGCGAAAAATTTTTAAATCCATCTTTGTCGGATTTAACCGACCCTTTTTTGATAGATGGAATTAAAGATGCTGTCGACAGAATAAAATCGGCAATAGAAAAAGGGGAGAGCATAATTGTTATAGGCGATTACGATGTAGACGGCATTACCTCCGCCTTTATGCTAACCGACGGATTAAAAAATTTAGGCGCAAATATATTATACACACATATTCCCGATAGGTATAAAGAAGGTTACGGACTTAAAACGGAAACTTTGGAAATTTTAGCGGAAAATTTTTATCCCGATATCATTATTACCGTCGATTGCGGAATATCGGCTATAGAAGAAGTCGAATTTTTAAAAAATATTGGTATAGACGTTATAATTACGGACCACCATACACCTGGCAATATTTTGCCGGACTGTATAATCGTGAATCCTAAAGTTTGCGGTGTTTCGGCCGAACTTTCGGGAGCGGGCGTTGTTTTTAAATTGTTATGCGCATTAAATAAAAATATTGCTTTTCGGTATTTGGAATTTGCAGCCCTTTCTACCGTTTCCGATCTTATGCCGTTGTTGGGTGAAAACAGAATAATCGTTAAATACGGTCTAAAGCAAATGGCAAATACAAAAAATACGGGGCTGAAAACACTGCTGAGATTTTTGAATTTGCAAAACATTGAAGTTTACGATGTGGGATTTAAAATAGCCCCACGACTAAACGCACCCGCAAGGGTGGACGGGGATACGTTTGCATATAATCTTTTTGCCGCCGAGACCGAAAGTGAAGCTATGCTCCTTTGCGAAGCGCTCGAGAAGGCAAATGCCGAAAGGCAGACAAATGTTAAAAAAAGTTTGGATAACGCACTCAGGGACTTAGCCTCTTATAAGCTGTATTCGAAAAAAATTATAATCCTTAAAGGTAATTACGATATAGGGATTTTAGGGTTGGTTGCTCAAAAACTTGCTGTTGAATTTTGTCGTCCCGTAATAATTCTTACAATGGAAGATGAATTTTTAAAGGGCAGCTGCAGAAGTATCGACGGAATAGATATTTACGAAATGCTTTTTACCGCATCGGATTTTTTAATTAGTTTCGGCGGTCATAAAAAAGCGGCCGGTGTAACTTTAAAAAAGGAAGATTATTTAAAATTTGTAGAACGTATGGAACAATTCGTAAATAATTATCCCATTGACACTTTTATTCCCAAAAATATTTGTAATGTCAAAGCCGATTATCTTCCCGATTGCGAGTTGTTTTATAACGAAATTGAAAAATTAGAGCCTTTCGGAATGGACAATTTTAGACCTTCGCTAAATATATGCGGAAGTTTTGGCAACGAATATCTTTCTTTAGATAAAAAGCATTTGCTTCTACAGTCCAACGGACAGAAAATGAAGTTTTGGAACGGGAGTAAAATGAAGAGTACTTTAGACTATTCAAAACAAATAAATTTAATGCTTACCGCCGGTAAAAACTTTTATAATAAAATAAGTTACGATTATACCGTGCGCTTTGCGGAACCGCAACAATTTATTCCCGACGAAACGGCGGGGCAAATAAGTTTATTAAATGCGTTTATAAACAACGAAGAGGTTACAAGCGGTGTTATCGATTCGTACGAACTTTTAAACAATCTTCAAAATCCTTTCGGTACGGTATTGATTGCATTTAAACCTTCCACATTTATAAAATACCGTAAAATATTGGAAGAAAATAAAATAATTTATTATGCGGGAGCAAGCGATTATCTTACCAATAATTATAATGTACTGCTGTATTGCCCCGAAAAAACCGATTATTTATATCATAAAAAAACCGTTTTATTGGACAAACCTCAATTTAATCCTTATTTATTTTCCAAAATAATGGATTCTGCAGAAAGCTTTTATATATATGGTGATTTTTCAAGAGAAAGATTTTCTAAAATATATTTAAAGTTAATAACATTGACGAATAAAGATTACCGTTCTCCCTATAATTTTTATAAAAAATTTTTTGAAAACGAAGGTTTTACTATAGGTGAATTTTATTTGGCTTTAAAGGTATTTGAAGAATTGGGTTTTATAAAAGTCGGCGGAGATTTTACTCTTTTTAAATTGAACAGTCAACAGAAAGATCTTAAAACTTCAAAGCTTTATTTGAAAATTTTAAAATATTTGGTATAAGATTTTATATACGATGTCAAAATAAATTCTATTATTAAATTAACTGGCTATTAAATTAACTGATTTTCAATAGCTTCCATAAGCTATGATTGTTTGAGAGGTATATATGGAACAGTTGCTCGAAAAGCTAAAAACTCAATATCCTAATAATTACGAGCTGCTTGAAAAAGCATATTATTATGCTAAAAATGCTCATGAAGGGCAAAAAAGAGCATCGGGTGAAGATTATTTTATTCACCCTGTTGCGGTTGCCACCATTCTTGCCGATCTTAATATGGATGAGGCAACCATTTGTGCTGCATTATTGCACGATGTCGTCGAAGATACCCCGTGTACGGAAGAAGAGCTGAAAAACGAATTCGGCGAAGAAATTACCCGTCTTGTTCAGGGCGTAACCAAATTGGATAAAATAGAATTCAAATCGAAAGAAGAGGAGCAAGCGGAAAATTTCAGAAAAATGTTTTTTGCAATGGCAAAAGATATTAGAGTTTTGTTTATAAAGCTGGCCGACAGATTGCATAATATGCGTTCGTTAAAATATCTCCCCGAAGACAGGCAGAAAGCAATGGCAAAAGAAACGCTCGATATTTATGCTCCTCTTGCCGGTAGACTCGGTATATCTCAAATAAAATGCGAACTCGACGATTTGTCTTTAAGGTATCTCGAGCCGGAAGCGTATAAGAACATTGTCGAAAAATTAAATCTCAAACTTTCTGAAAGAAAAGATTTTGTTAATAATCTCGTAAAAGAAATAAAGGACGAAATCGCAAAATACGGAATAGAAGCCGAGGTGTTCGGAAGGCCTAAACACATTTACAGTATATATAAGAAAATGAAAACCAAAAACTTATCCTTCGAACAGCTGTACGATTTGTTTGCGGTAAGAGTCATAGTAGACGACGAGAAAGACTGTTATAATGTTTTAGGTATTATTCACAACAAATGGATGCCCGTTCCCAAAAGGGTAAAAGATTATATTTCTTCACCGAAACAAAACAATTATCAGTCGCTGCATACCACCGTTATGACAAGCATAGGCATGCCCTTTGAAATTCAAATAAGGACAAAAGAAATGCACCGTATAGCCGAATACGGTATTGCCTCACACTGGAAATATAAGGAAGGCAGGAATGCCGATACCGATTTAGACAATAAATTGCAATGGCTAAGACGTGCGTTGGAAATGGAGAGCGATTTTAAAGATTCCAAAGAGTTTATGGATACTTTAAAAACGGACTTGTATTCGAGTGAGGCGATAGTTTTCACCCCTAAAGGGGATGTAATTAGCCTTCCGGCAGGTTCAACTCCCATAGATTTCGCCTATACCATTCATTCGGCAATAGGGAATAAATGCGTAGGTGCTAAAGTCAATTCTAAAATGGTACCCATAACCACCGAACTCAATACAGGCGATATTGTGGAAATTATTACTTCTCCCAATGCAAAAGGTCCTTCGAGAGATTGGTTAAAATATGTTAAAACCACTGCGGCAAGGGCAAAAATACATTCTTTCTTTAAAAAAGAGATGAAGGAAGAAAATATAAAAAAAGGCAGAGAAATGTTGGAAGAAGAGGCCAAAAGGAGAGGTTATGCCCTGCATCAGCTTATGGTACCCAAATGGCTGGATGTGGTTATGCAAAGATACAACATTACTTCGGTCGACGATTTATATGCGTCTATAGGGTACGGAGGTTTTACCACCAATCAGATTTTATTTAAACTTATAGACTTTTATAAACAGGAACAGGAAATTAAAAACCCCGAAATTTCCGTTCATAAACAGAATTCGACCAACAGAAACAACACTCAGGGCGTATTAATAAAAGGATACGATGATTTTTTGGTACGTCTTGCACGTTGCTGTAATCCCGTGCCGGGCGATCCTATAATAGGCTATATCACCAGAGGCAGAGGAGTCGTGGTGCATAGAAAAGATTGTCCCAATATGAAAAACGCAGAGGAAAATCGTTTTATACAAGCGGATTGGGCAAATAAAGCGCAGTCGGGACAGTATGAAGTTTCCATGCAGATTGAAGCGACCGATAATACCGGAATAATCGCAGAAATAACCACATTGATATCTTCTTTAAAATTTCCGATAACCGCTTTTAATGCAAGGTTATCCAAAACGGGTACGGCAATTTTAAATCTTACCGTTCAAATATCGAACCCTGGAGATTTAGAACTTCTTATGAATAAAATTAAAGGACATCCGGATGTGCAAAACGTATTTAGAACTACCAATTAATATTTCGACTATAAAATTCATTTAATAATTTTACAATCTTTGAAAAATTATTTAGCCGGGGTTAAAAACATTCAATTGCATTTTTTAAAATTAAATTTTGACTTTCGAAATAAATACGATAAAAGTTTAAAAAATTAGTAATTTTTATTTCAGTTAAATAAATATTTGTTTTAAATTAACCGATGATGTATTAAAAAGGTGATTATGTGAAAGCGGTGATTCAGGTAGTAAATTATGCTAAAGTTTCCTATGAAAATCAATTTTTTGATATTAAAAAAGGACTGTTGGTTTTTTTAGGCATAAAAAAAGGGGACGGGCAGAAAGAAGCCGATTTTTTTGTAAAAAAACTTTGTGAACTCAGAATTTTTGAAGACAACGATAAAAAATTGAATTTGTCTTTGGAGGATATTAAAGGCGAAATTCTTTTAATACCCAATTTTACCGTAAACGCTAATGCAAAAAAAGGCAGGCGTCCCGATTATTTCGAAGCGGAAATTCCCCAAAAAGCAGAAAAACTTTTTAATTATTCTGCAGAACAGTTAAATAAACGAATAGTTACCAAAAAAGGTTTTTTCGGGTGTGATATGAGAATTGAAAACGAAATGGCAGGACCGGTTACGATTATACTTGAAAAATTACCCGAATAATTAGGAGAAAAATAATGAAATTCAAAAAATTCGCAGTGCTTCCTTTTCGAGCCAATGCATATATAGTTTATAAAGAGAAAGAAGGTTTTATAATAGATCCTGGCGGAAGTATAAAAAAACTACAGTCCGAAGCGGATGCCTTAAATATAAAAATTAAGGCGGTACTTTTAACGCACGGACATTTCGACCATTGCGGTGCGGCTTATTATTTTCAAAAATTAGGTGCAAAAGTTTATATTCACCGTAACGATGCGGAAAAAATAAAATCCGCAAAAGGCAGTCTTGCCGAAAATTTCGGTT
>CASEPJ010000075.1 GCA_949289715.1 uncultured Clostridia bacterium | reverse complement strand
TCTCTCTAACTGTTGCACTTAACTTGACAATTCATCTTGTTAAAATTGCAATAATATATTATCTTTAATTTTTATAATTATCTTTAATTTATTATAATTATTTCAACAGATAGCAACTTACAAAAGCTATAGTTTTCGGACCGTAATTATAAGGAATATTCGACAATTCGCAAACTTTGCTTACCCATAAACCGTATGCTTCCATAGATGAATAAGAATCATCGGGAAATCTGCAGGGACTGTCGGGATATGTACATTTTTCGCATCTGTTACAGGTACCTGCTCCCATTCCTAAAATATCGGGATATTTTACTTTAAGTTCACGCATCATCTCGATAAAACTTGCGGCGTGCTTTGAGGAAGTTTCCTTTATTGTTTCGTAATCGAATTCATCCTCCATATTTCCCACTGTTTGAACTATCAGCCCGAAAGAATATTGTGCAGCTTTTGCCGCAGATTCCTCCAAAGTACCGCAAGCCGGAGGACAACGCCAACTTTTATTATAAGACCTGCACCTATCGGCACTGCACATTTCACGCACTTCCGGCATAAAAACAAGGGCTTTCGTATTGAGCTCTCCGGCGTGAGTAAAACCTTTTTCCAATGCAAATTTTATTAATTCTTCTGTAGGATAAGTCATTTTGCACCTCATATAAATTAATCGTAAATTTTTTATTTTAGGCGGTTAAATAATCTATTTAAATATAACAATGATTATGACCTAAATTTTAACAGATATCGTTTATTTTAATAAATTCGTATAAATCGGCAGCCATAATTTTATGTGCCGCTGCATTGGGATGTCCCGCAGAACCTGAATTATTGGGAATAAAACTCATATAGTATACGCTATCGTCCCCTTCGTTGTTCAGTGTTTCAACTGCCTGCAATATTCCGTTTTCGACAGATTGATTTATACCCATTGCGCCGTATGTACATATTATAGCGGCATTAGGAGAAGCAGCTCTGAATTTTTTTATTAATTCGAGATAACCTTCGTAAAAATCGGCTTCGTTTCCCACAGAAGAAGAAAATGCTATAGAATCGTTTGTTCCTAAATTAACAACTATGATATCGGCAGGAGAAGCGGAAAAATCCCATTCGGTTTTATCCGCCGCACTATAACGGTTGTAAATGTCGCCCATTAAGTATTCCTGTAAATTTGTTTTATAAACCGCCGATATACCGGAATAACAAATGGTGGAATAATTGGCATTGAGTTTTTCCGACAAAAGATAAGCATATGTAAGGGTTGCATCTTGCGTTTCCAATTTAAAATCTTCAGTGGAGGATTGCCCTAAAACACCGTAACCGCAAGTAATAGAATCCCCATAAAATTCTATCAAAAGTTTATCTTCTTTTGTAATATCTAAATATTTACCATCCGTACCTTCGATATTAATATAATCCAAGCCCATATTTCTGCCATAAGAAGCAAAAATTTGTTCAGATAATCTGACAACTTTTATTCTGTGCGGTTCGTTTGTAAGACCGTCTGCCAAAATGTATTCTTTAGCGCCGGCTGTCGTGTTTATATTGCCTTTTTCTATTCCGTCAACATATACTTTAATTATGGAATTGCTTTGAGAATATATTTTGGCAACAGCACTAACACCTACAAAATTAAATTCGAAGCCGCTGGCAGAATTGGCAAAAAGCATACGTCCGTTATTATCCATGCGACATCTGCCCTGCCAAATGACATTCGAAGGATTGTCTAAAGCATATCCCGAAATTTCATTGCATACTTCCGCTTTGACTTTTTTTACCAAAATGTCGTTATAATATGCATGAATTTCGGTTACTCCTGTATTGAAAGCAGTAAGCTTACCGTCTTCATCCGATTTAACTACATCGGGATTTTGCGAAATCCACTTCAAATCGGAAAAATCGATTTCCTCATCCCCTTTAAAAAAAGACAAAGTATCTATATAGGCGGTATCGTAGCCGTCGGAGAGAACATAATAATCTTTATCCGTTGTTACGCTATATTCATTATAGACCGATAAAATCACTTCAGAGCTAAACGTTTCGTTATTAATGTTTACAGAAGCATTAATTAAAGCAACACCTTCTAAAAGAGCTATGACTTCACCGTTTTCGATTTTCGCAACCGAAGGATTGCTCGAAACAAATTCTATAGGAAAATCTATACTCTGAAAATTCTTTGAAAATAAAAAATTTAATTTTTCCTTAGCACCGATACCCAATTCGAGTCTTCCCGTATCGTAAAAATTGATAAGTTCGAAATAATCATCTTCAGAAGCATTAACAGTTATTTCGCAAACTGCCGTTCGATCACCTTTCTTTACCGTTATATTTGCGCTTCCTGCGCTAACGCCGTAAACTTTCCCTTGATATATCCTCAACACATTTTCGTTGTCGGAAATAAATTCGTCGGCTTCCTCTGAAATTTCAAAAAGTGCTATATTTTCTCCTACATTTATGGTCTTTTGAGAAAATTTTAGGTCCAAATTTTTTGAACATCCCGAAAAAACCGTCAACATCATTATAAGCACTATAAAAATACTTATTAATTTTTTCATAAACATTTTTTCCTTTTTGTTTTTATTATTTAAATAATAGCGAATATAATATTTTTTGTGCTTCTATTCTTATAATTCAATTATTTTTAAAATAATAAATTATTTGTTAGAAAGTTGATTTATCTGTTTAATTATTTCTTTTATAAATACGTTGTAATCCTCTTTGTTTTTACCTGCAACCTGCTCGACTTCCAAATGATTTAATTTTGAATCGGAAAGCCCGGCGGCCATATTTGTAAGAGTGGATATACCCAAAACTTTCAATTTGCACTGGGCGGCAACTATGGCTTCGCAAGCGGTAGACATTCCTACGGCGGAAACTCCGAACATTTCCGCCATTCTTATTTCGGCGGGAGTTTCGTAAGACGGACCGGAAAACTGCATATAAACTCCCTTTTGAGTATGAATATTTCTACCGGCAGCAAGTAACTTTTTACCGGTATTTTCGGCAAGTTTAATTAATTCTTCGTCATAAACATTGGTCATATCGAAAAATCTTTCGCCTAATTCGTCTTCGTATATACCAAGGCAGGGATTTTGACCCGTAAAATTAATGTGGTCGGTAATAAACATGTAGTCGCCTACTTTGAATTTTTTATTTACGCACCCTGCAGAATTGGTTAATATTAACGTTTCTATACCCAGTCTTTTCATAACTCTTATGGGTAAAGTAACTTCCTGCATCGTATAACCTTCGTAATAATGCACTCTTCCCTGCATTACCATTAAAGGAATGGAATTCAAATATCCGAAGACGAATCTTCCCTTATGCCCTTGAACGGTCGATATAGGAAAATCCGGTAGGGAATTATAGGGAATGATACTGTCTATTGTCAATTCGTTTGCAAAATCTCCCAAACCGGAACCTAAAACTACGGCAATTTTGGGCTTAATACTGATTTGTCTTAAAATTAAATTGGTTATTATATTTATTTGTCCTATCATACATATACCTCATTATTATATAGTGTATTTTTATAATAACATATAATAGATTAAATATCAACATAAAAAATATATTAATTGCCGATTTGCTATTTTATACGATAAGATTTTTTTATAGAAATAAGCTATATATTTTTTTATTATTTAATTAATTTAAAATCTCTATATGTTCGATTAAGTTAACTCAAAATTTATTTTTAAAAAGATTATCAATTACTTTTTTATAATTTCATCTTTTACAGAATTGTTACCGTGAGGCAACATAAAAAAATCCGCAATCGTGTCCGCCATACAGGTAAAACCTTTTATTGTACCTAAATTTACGCCTTTTTTCAGTTCGGAACCGTAAACTATCAGAGGAACATATTCTCTTGTATGGTCTGTTACGGGAGGACGAGGATCGCAACCATGATCCGCCGTTATTATCAAAATATCTTCTTTATACATTGCCGAAATAATTTCGGGAATTTTTTCATCTATTCTGTTTAGCGCACCGGCATAACCTATTGCATCGTTTCTATGCCCGTATAAAGAATCGGTTTCCACAAGATTTACGAAAACAAACCCGTCGAATTTACGTTTTGCGATTTCTATAGTTTTATTTAAACCTTCTTCATTGGTATGGGTATGATAGCTTTCGGTTAAACCTTGAAAACAAATAATATCTTCAATTTTACCTATGCCTATAACATCATAACCTTTGTCGCTTAATTTGTCGGTAATTAATTTACCGAAAGGCTTTACGGAAAAGTCTTTTCTGTCGTTTGTTCTCACAAATTTATTATTAATTGTTGTAAAAGGACGGGCAATAACTCTGCCTACGCAATAATCTCCCGTTAGCTCTTCCCTTGCCTTTTTGCATATATCATATAATTTTTCCAAAGAAATAACCGAAGTGTGTGCGGCAACCTGAAAAACACTGTCTGCGGAAGTATATAAAATGGGCATACCCGTTTCAATGTGTTTTTTTCCCAATCTTTCGATAATCTCTGTTCCGGAGGCTACTTCGTTCCCTAAAAATTTAACGTTACATTTTTTTTCTATTTCACTGACTAAATTCTGCGGAAAACCGTGGGGAAAAAGCGGAAAAGCTTTATCCACAATTAATCCGGCAAGTTCCCAATGTCCTGTGGTTGTGTCTTTGCCTGCGGAAAGTTCTTCCATTCTGCCAAAATTACCTTTGGGCTGCCGACATTTTTTTAGATTTATTCCGTCAATATTGTTAAGACCTAATTCAAACAAATTATTTAGTTTTAAAAGTTTTGTTTCGGCAACGGTTTTGTAGGTGTTTGCCCCTTCGTCATTGAATTTATATGCATCGGGAGCTGCTCCTATACCGAAACCGTCTATAACCAAAGTTATAACTTTCATATTTTAACACCTTTTTTATGCCGGATTCCACTCCATCTTTTGACCGCCCAATATATGAACGTGAAGATGAAATACGGTTTGCCCCGCATCTGCTCCCTGATTTATTATAAGGCGATATCCTCCCTCTAAATTCAAATCTTTTTTCAAAGTGGGAAGGAACCTCAGCATTTCGGCAAATTTTGCGGCCTGCACAGAAGACATTTCCTCAAAAGTGGCATAATGTTCTTTCGAGATGAGTAAATAATGTTCTTTTGCTTTAGGGGCTATATCTTTAAAAATTAAAAAATCATTGTTTTGCCAAACGATTTGCGAAGGAATTTCGCCCTTGACTATTTTACAAAATATGCAATTTTCCATATGATACTCCTTTTGAATATAAATATTTTCTATTATTTAACATATTTAACATCTTATTTAATATTAAATATAATTTTATAAGATATTATCCGGCACAAGTAAATAATTAAAGTATTTTTTGTTTAATTATTAACCGGCATTTAATAATAGTTTGATTATTTGACTTTGAAAGTTTATTTATTCTTAATTTTTATTTCCAATAAGTTATAAACAGCTTACTTAATATTTTAAACTTTAGCATAACAGATAATAAAATGTTTTACAATAAAAACAAACCATCAAATATCAATTATTTGAAAAATAGCAGCTTATTCCTGCGTTAATACAGCCATCACCCCGTCCTCATATAGATTGCCGATTTTTACGTTTAGCAATTTATTATGAGGAAATTTACCTTTTAAATAAACTTTAATATATTCCCTTGTATGACCGATTGTGAAATCATTTTTATATTCTTCCGAAAGCATTTCCAATGTTTGCCCTATAAAAGATTTTAAGTACCTTTTT
>CASEPJ010000074.1 GCA_949289715.1 uncultured Clostridia bacterium | reverse complement strand
AGAGGAAAAAGAAAAGTTAACTTTAAAATTATACGAAAAACAGCAAAACGAAATTGCATCGTTAAAAGAATATTACGACAAAAATATTGTTAGGGCAACAACGGCAAAATCTGCCCAAAGCAGGCTAAAAGCAATAGAGCGTATGGTTCTAATAGAGCCTCCCCAAAAGCATAAGAAGCCAAGAATGAAATTTGATTATAAAAGGGAACCCGTAAAAACGGTATTGTCTGTTAATAATCTTAATTTATTCGGCGGAGATAAAAAATTACTGTTTCAGGCTTCGTTAGAAATTAAAAGGGGTCAAAAAGTTGCGATTCTGGGAGATAATGGAACCGGAAAAACGACTTTTATTAGGTGTTTGCTATCTGATAACCGTTCGGTCAGCTGGGGTGAAAATGTGCGTATAAGTTATTTTGCTCAGGAAACCGAATTCGAAAACGATAAGCGTAGTGTCTTGGAAGAATTGTGGAATGAATGTCCCGATGCGGACAGGTATTTTATACGGTCAAATTTGGCATTGCTTTTTAACGATGAAGATGTAGAAAAACCGCTTTGTCAGCTTTCCGGCGGCGAAAGAGCAAAACTCGCCTTTTGTAAAATGATGACACAAAATGCCAATGTGTTAATTATGGACGAACCTACCAATCATTTGGATATCGAAACACGAGAGGCTTTGGAAACTGCTTTGAAATTATATACTGGAACAATTATTTTCGTTTCTCATGACAGATATTTTATTAATGCAGTTGCCGACAGAATAGTTAAAATATGCGATTATAATTTTATTGATGTAGGAAATACATATGAAAGCTATTTAAACTCTTTAATTGATTTAACAGAAAAACCGCCTGAAAATTATAATACGGGCAGTAAAAAAAACATTAAAAATTTTAGAACTAAAGATGACCGCAAGCGTTTAGTCAATTTAAAAGAGGATTTTGCAAAAACGGAGTTGCTCATAACGACTTTAGAGGAAGAGAGTATAAAATTAAACGAATTGATTTCTTCGGGTAAATATTCAAAAGATTATAAAAAATTAAATGAATTAAGCGAACGTGTAGAAGAAATAACTTTACAATTAAATGATTTATATAAAAAATGGGAGGAATTAGGTATTTCTTTGGCGGAAATTCAATAATTTATTAAAACCAAATAATTCTCATAGCTTTTTGTTCGATTTTTTTATTAGAATTATTTTATATTTCGAGTTAAAATTTATTTTGCATTTAAAACAAACAAAAAATCCTCCGTTTAACGGAGGATTTTTTGTTTTATTGATTTAATTATCTGACCATAATGGATAATTCGGTTTCTTTATCGAACAAATGTATATGATTGCCGTCGATAGCAATTTTAATAGTTTCATCCATTTTAGAAGAGGAGCGGGCATTTACTCTTGCTATAACGTAACCGTCTTTACCTTCTATGTTCATATATAAAAGCGTTTCTGAACCTAATTTTTCAACAACGTCTACAAACGCATCTATAACTGTTTTGGGCGAATTATTTATAAATACTTGTTCATCATGGAAATCGTCGGGTCTAATACCTACAATAACGGTTTTGCCTATATAATCTTGGTCTATCAATGCTGCGGATTTTTCTGCCGATAATTCAATTGTATTGGTGCCGAAAGTCAATGTAAGATGATCTCCGTTTTTGCCTAAAACGGCATCTATAAAGTTCATTTGAGGGGTACCTATAAAACCGCCTACAAATGCGTTGACGGGATGATCATATAAACTCATAGGTACATCGACTTGCTGAATAAATCCGTCTTTCATAACAACTATACGGCTGCCCATCGTCATAGCTTCAACCTGATCGTGGGTAACGTAGATGAAAGTGGTTCCTAATTTGTGGTGTAATTTGGTAATTTCCGTTCTCATTTGCACACGAAGTTTAGCATCGAGGTTGGAAAGAGGTTCGTCAAGCAAGAAAACTTTAGGATTACGCACAATGGCACGTCCCAAAGCCACACGCTGTTTTTGACCGCCCGATAAAGCCTTAGGTTTTCTACCAAGCAGTGTTTCTATGGAAAGTATTTTTGCGGCTTCTTTAACCTTATAATCGATTTCTTCTGCGGGAACTTTACGCAATTGAAGACCAAAAGCCATATTATCGTAAACCGTCATATGAGGGTAAAGAGCATAGTTTTGAAAAACCATTGCTATATCTCTGTCTTTCGGGAATACGTCGTTCATAGGTTTACCGTCTATATATAAAGTTCCTAAAGATATATCTTCAAGACCTGCAATCATACGAAGAGTAGTAGATTTGCCGCAACCTGAAGGACCTACCAAAACTATAAATTCTTTATCTGCTATTTCAAGATTAAAATCACTTACCGCTTTTACGCCGCCGTGATAAATTTTATAAACGTTTTTAAGTACAACACTTGCCATATAAATAACTGCTCCTTTTTTAAAACATATATTTAATATTATACACTATTAAAATTAAACTGACAAACAATTTAAAGCAATATTTTATACAAAATTTAATAGGTCGCTTTGTATTAATAATACAAATAAACTGAGTTTAATCCTAAAAATGTTTGTACATATTTAAAATAGTATATAATATAACAATTAAAAACATTAAATTATTTAAACAATATAAAATCGTTTTATTATTGCGAATTTTTATGCTAAAATATATATAGTTTTATATTTAGCAATATACGGAGGCAAAAAATTGAATAACGAAGTCATAGATAAATTAGAATTGAATTTTACTGTTCCGGTTTTGGTGTATGATTTGTTGGGTAATAAAATTTTATCCAATAACGAAAAGGAATTTGGTGAAAATTTTTATTTTAATCCTCCGGATATAAAAAGTTTTAAGAACGGAATTTTCAAAGATGGAGAAAAAAACAGAACTTATTTTTTAATCAATCATAATTCGGTTAATTTATACGGAGTATTAAAAGGCGTAGATGAAACATCAACAAATTTTGCATATATACTTTCTAATTTATTGGAAAGAGTATTGGAAGAAAAAAACGATAATCGTAAACCTTCGGTAATAAAGGATTTTCTTTTGGGTAAATATAAAGAATCTCCTGAAAAAATAAAAGAAGAATTAATGTTAGGCGACGAAGCGATTTTAATCCTTATAAAATCGGAAATTAAAAATATAGGTGAAATTTATAATTTTTTAACTCAGTTTTCGAGCGAAAAAGATATATTTTTTATTATAGAAGAAGATAAACTGCTATATATAAAATTTAACGATGAGGAAAATAATTTCGATAATGCTCAAGAACTTGCGATTTTGGTAAAAGAAAGTATAAAAATTGAATTGCTGATTAACGTTTTTGTAAGCGTAGGCGAAAAAACGGAAAATTTCAAAGAGTTACCTTATGCATATCACGAGGCTGAATGTGCTATGAAAATGGGGCTTATGTCGGGCGATATCAATGTTGTTTTCACTTTTAAAGAATATTTATTGATGCAAATTATAGACAAGCTGAACAAAGACTCGTTACAGGAATATTTGGATGCGCTTATACCTAAAAATATGGATAAATTTTTCTCAAATTACGAATTGATTTATACTGCACAAGAATTTTTGAATAACGATTTAAATTTGAGCGAAACATCAAGAAATGCGTTTCTACATAAAAACACATTATTATACAGATTGGATAAGATCGAAAAACTAACCGGATTGAATATAAAAAGATTTTCCGACGCCCTTTATTTTAAATTGGCATATGTAATTTATAAAGTATTGAACGGAAAAGATAACATATAAAATCAAAAGTCCCGATACATATTTTCTTGCTTGGAGGAACATAAATGGAAAATCGTAAAAATTCTTTTACGAATAAAAAATGGTTATCTTTTATTCTTGCTTTTGTTTTGATTGTGATAAGTTTTACCGCAGGTTTTTTGACTTCTCATTTAAACAGATATTCGATTTCGAAAGAAGATTATGAGTTTCTAAAACAAATGGCGCCAATAAAATTTGCTTATGAAACGATACAAAGAGAATATTATTCCGATATAGAAATAGACAGTTTAATAGAAGCCGCCGGAGACGGAATGAGCGGTATTTTGGACAGATACTCGACTTTTTATTCTCCGCAAGATTATGAAAATGTTTTGGATTCGGCAAAGGGATTAAATTATGCCATCGGCATTTCCGTTATTAAAATAAACGGAGAGTATTTGGTGGGAAACATTTTGTCGGGTTCTCCCGCCGAGAGTGCTACGGAGATTAACGGTGCATGTTTGCCCGGACTTAAACCAGGTGATAAAATATTAAATATAAACGATACCGAAATAAATAACACATATACGTTATCAAAAGTGTTGAATTTAACAAAGTCACAAGAAGAGGGTGCAGAAATAACCCTTTTTGTAGAAAGAAATATAGACGGAAATGGTAGTAATTTTAGTTTTAAATGCGTAACCGAAGAAATAGCTGATGTGAGATGTGAATTTTATGATTCGACATTGCTTAATTTGCCATCTAATTTTGCTTATATTAAACTTTCCGCTTTTACGGGAGATGCGTATAATCAGTTTGTAACTTGTATAAACGCTTTTCGGTTAAATTATATGCAGCAATATGAAAATCCGGTATTAATTTTGGATTTAAGAAATAACGGCGGCGGAAAAGTTTCGATATTGCAAAAAATTGCAGCATATCTCATCATAGACAAAAACGTAAAAAATCCCGTTGCTTCTACGCAAAGCGAAGTTATGCATGTAAATTATAAAAACGGTGAGACAAATTATTTCAAAACGGCGGATAATAGATATATAGGTAACGAAAATAAAAATTTGAAAATTATATTGTTTGTAAACAATAATTCCGCTTCTGCTTCGGAAGCTCTTGTGGGTGCGGTTAAAGATTGGGAAACGGCAACGGTTATAGGCACAAGGACTTTCGGAAAAGGTATAATGCAAGAGACTTTTTACGACAAAGATACTGGTTACGGCATTAAACTTACGACGGCAACTTTTCACTCGCCAATAACTTCTTATTGCCCTCAGGATAATCCTTTTATTCCGGATTATAAACCGTTTGCGTCCGACGAGGAAGAGGCTGATTACATCAATAGCGGAATAGGGGTTAGCGGAACTTCCTATTCTGAAGATGTATATTTGAAATATACGGTCGATAATATCGATTCACTATAAACTAAGGAGAGGTAAAAATATGTTAGATTTAAAAAAATTATGCGATAATTTTGAGGACATAAAAGATATTATGTCTCACAGAAGCGGAGAATATCCTTTAGACAAAATTCCTCAACTGAATAATAAAAGGAAAGCCCTTATTGCTAAAGTAGAAACAGATAAACAGAAAAGAAATTCCGTTACCGCAGAAATTGCAAAATTAAAAGCAAAAAAAGAAGATGCTTCTTCTTTGATTTCGGAAATGAAAGTTTTATCGGATGAAATCAAGGAAGCGGATTCAGAACTTTCCAAAATAGAAAGTGAATTGAATTATACGTTGTTGTCGATTCCGAACGTGCCCGACAAAAGCGTTCCCTACGGCAACGACGATAAAGACAATATGGAAATAAGGAAATTTATGCAGCCTACAAAATTTGATTTTCAGCCGAAAGCGCATTGGGATTTAGGTACCGATTTAAATATATTGGATTTTGCAGCGGCAGCTAAAATAACAGGAGCAAGATTTACGGTTTACAGAGATTTAGGTGCTCGTCTGGAACGTTCCATTATAAATTTTATGTTAAATACCCATACTTCGAACGGTTATACTGAAATTTTACCGCCTTTTATGGTAAACAGGGAAAGCATGACCGGTACGGGGCAACTTCCCAAATTCGAAGAAGATGCTTTTTCTCTTAAGAACATGGATTATTTCATGGTACCCACTGCGGAAGTGCCGGTTACAAATTTGCTAAGAAACGAAATTGTTTTGCAAAAAGATTTACCTATTAAATACTGTGCCTATACGGCTTGTTTTAGAGCGGAAGCAGGTAGTGCCGGCAGAGATACGAGAGGACTGATAAGACAGCATCAGTTCAATAAAGTCGAACTTGTAAAATTTACCACTCCCGAAACAGGTTTCGATGAATTGGAAAAATTAACCGCAGATGCGGAAAGAATATTACAACTATTAAAATTACCTTACAGAGTAGTTTGTTTATGTACCGGAGATTTAGGTTTTTCATCGGCAAAAACTTACGATATAGAAGTATGGATGCCAAGTTACGGCAGATATGTCGAAATATCTTCCTGTTCTTGCTTTACAGATTATCAAGCCAGAAGGGCAAATATAAAATACCGCAACAATGAAGGAAAATTAGGTTATTTATATACTTTAAACGGAAGCGGTTTAGCGGTAGGCAGAACGGTTGCCGCAATTATGGAAAATTATCAACAGTCTGACGGAAGCATAAAAATTCCTGAAGTCCTTGTTCCTTATATGGGTTGTGATGTTATTAAATAATTGATTGTGATATTATTAAATAATTATAATGTCTAAAATTGATACTTATAAAAAGAGGAATATAAGTTGGGAATAATTACCGGAACATTACATATATTTTTTAAAACCATTAAAAAAATATTATCGGTGTTAATTGATTTTACGGCTAAAGTTTTAATTTATTTCGGGCTGTATATTCCTTTTTTATGGTTTATTATAGGTTGCATATTTACATTATTTAATATTTTTAATGCGGATATTTTTAAATCGTCGGCGCCTCTATTTGACGTGTTTTGGGCGGTATTTGTAATTTGTTGTATAATTTCGGTAGGTATAACTGTTAATCATATTTTTGTAAAACCGATAAAATTTTTCTTTAAAGATAAAGATTTTTCAAAAGAAGATATAATAAAAAAACATCATAATATAGATAAACATATCGAAGAAGTCGATAATGACGACCTTGCGACAGGCAAAGATCATTCTTCATATAAAAATATGAATCCCAATAGAGAAAAAAACAACGATAAAACATTTAAAGTTTTTAAAAGCACTAAATACCCGGACATTATTATACACGATTATCCCGAATACAGAGTATATTTTAAATATATTGACGGCAGATTGGTATTATTAGGGAAAAAATATAAGTAAAAATAAAAAAATTGCAAAATGAATTGCAATAAATTATATTATATAATGTTTTTGCACTAATGTCAATATATTTTAAAAAAATAAAATTAACTAAATTTTTAAAAACGGTATTGACAGAATAGAAATCTTATAGTATAATAAAATCGCAAAAAAGATTTGTGTGGATTATGCAAATCGATTTGTAAAATAGCAGGAGGTATACTCCAATGATAAGGTTTGCTAAATAACAGCGCAATAATATGCGAAAATATGTAAAATTTCATCCATTTCAATTTTATTAAAAATTTTTTTAAGTTTACAGGAACCGATGTGAAGTTAGCCATCGGTTCCTTTTTTATTGTTTAATGTTTATAATCATTTTTTTGATATTTAATTATTGTAACAATAAAAACAACAAAACCCGATATAAATTTCCTATATCGGGCTTTGTTTAATATACTGGCAGGAGTAGTAGGAATCGAACCTACAACATAGGAGTCAGAGGCCTATGTGTTACCACTACACCATACTCCAACGGCAACGATAGTATTATACTATAGAATTATTAAAAATGCAAATATTTTTTATATAATTTTATTTTTTCTTTAAATTTTTGCTCAATATAATTTGTTTTATTTTTTTATTTTATGATATAATTATATCGATAAAATAACGGAGATTTTTTATGCAATCAGAAATTTTTGTAAAAGGCGCAAGAGAAAATAATTTAAAAAACATAGACGTAAAAATTCCGAGAAATAAATTAGTTGTTTTTACGGGGCTTTCCGGTTCGGGTAAAAGCTCGTTGGCTTTCGAAACTATTTTTGCCGAAGGGCAGAGAAGATATATGGAAAGTTTATCTTCATATGCAAGACAGTTTTTAGGACAAATGGAAAAACCCGATGTTGATTATATAGAAGGTTTATCTCCGGCCATTTCTATAGATCAAAAAACTACTTCAAACAACCCTCGTTCTACGGTGGGAACCGTAACCGAAATTTACGATTATTTAAGGTTGCTTTTTGCGAGGGTAGGAACTCCTCATTGTCCTAAATGTGGCAGAGTTATAGAAAAGCAAAGCGTGGATACTATATGTGACAGAGTATTTGAATTAAGCGTAGGATCCAAAATTATGATAGAGGCGCCGGTTGTAAGAGGAAAAAAAGGAGAATTTTCAAAACTTTTCGAAAGTCTCAAAAAAAGCGGATTTGCAAGGGTTAAAGTAGACGGATCCATATATTTTTTAGAAGAAGAAATAAAATTAGACAAAAATTTAAGACATAATATTATGGTGATAGTCGATAGGCTTATTGTAAAAGATGATATAAGAAAACGTCTGACCGAAAGTATAGAAACTGCATTGAAATTGGCAGACGGTTTAGTGATTATAGATAATGAAGGTAAAGAACAATTGTTTTCCGAACATTATTCTTGTCCGGATTGCGATATTTCCATAGAAGAATTAACTCCTCGTTCTTTTAGTTTTAACAGTCCTTTCGGAGCGTGTCCTGAATGTTTGGGTTTAGGCGTTAAAACCGAAATCGATATAGATAAAATTATACCCGACAGGAATAAATCGATTCGTGAAAGAGGATTAAATATAATAGGTTGGACAATCGACGGGGGAAAAATGGCGGAAATGTATTTTAGCGCACTTGCCAATCATTATGGTTTCAGTTTAGATACGCCTATAAAAGATTTAGATAAAAAATATTTGGATGCTATTTTATACGGAACGGGAAACGAAAAAATAGAAATGACTTATATGTTCGACGATGATTATACCAAAACATATATGCATGAATTCGAGGGACTTATACCTTCCATAAAAAGGAGATTTAAAGAAACAAACAGCGAATATATGAAAAACGAATATGCTAAGCTGATGAAAGAAGTCCCCTGCGATGTATGTAACGGTAAAAGGCTCAACGAGAAAGCATTATCCGTAACCGTTGGATGTAAAAATATCTACGAAGTTTGCTGCCTTTCGATAAGTGAATGTTATAATTTTTTTGATAATTTAATACTTGACGAAACTAAAACAAAAATTGCGTATCAAATACTAAAAGAGATTAAAGCAAGACTGAATTTTTTGAAAAACGTAGGTTTATCTTATTTGACTTTGGCAAGGAGTGCAGGCACATTATCGGGTGGGGAGGCACAAAGAATAAGACTGGCAACGCAAATAGGAAGCGGACTTACGGGAGTTTTATATATTTTAGATGAACCGAGTATAGGTTTGCATCAGAGAGATAACGATAAATTACTTGCAACTTTAGAGCATTTAAGAGATTTAGGTAATACTTTAATTGTAGTCGAACACGATGAAGATACAATAAGAAAAGCAGATTATATAGTAGATATAGGTCCCGGTGCCGGAATACACGGAGGTGAATTGGTTGCTTGCGGTAGTTTAGAGGATATTATGAAAGAACCACGTTCCATAACGGGAAAATATTTGTCCGGAAAATTAAAAATAGACATACCGCAAGAAAGGAGAAAACCTGACGGAAGATATATAAAAGTTATAGGTGCGAAACAAAACAATCTAAAAAATATTGACGTCAATATACCCGTTGGATTATTTACCGTAATTACCGGTGTTTCCGGTTCGGGAAAGTCGAGTTTAATAAATGAAATTTTATATCCCGCTCTTGCTAAAAAACTAAATGATTCAAATATTCAACAGGGTAATTACGATAATATAGAAGGTCTTGAATATTTCGATAAAGTAGTCAATATAGATCAAAGTCCTATCGGAAGAACGCCGAGAAGCAATCCTGCGACTTATACTGGTATGTTTACGGGAATAAGGGAGATTTTTGCGGCAACACCCGACGCTAAAGAGAGAGGATACAAATCGGGCAGATTTTCCTTTAACGTCAAGGGCGGAAGGTGCGAAAATTGTATGGGAGACGGAATTTTAAAAATAGAAATGCATTTTTTACCGGACGTATATGTTCCTTGTTCGGTATGTAAAGGTCAAAGATACAATCGGGAAACTCTTGAAGTAAAATTTAAAGATAAAAATATTTATGATGTTCTTGAAATGACGGTTGAGGAAGCATATACTTTCTTTTCTAATATTCCCTCTATTTTTAATAAAGTTAAAACTTTATATGAAGTTGGTTTAGGTTATATTAAACTCGGGCAGCCCGCCACGACATTATCCGGAGGTGAAGCTCAGAGAGTAAAATTAGCTACCGAACTGTCCAAAAGAAGTACGGGACAAACCATTTATATATTAGACGAACCCACTACCGGACTTCATGTCGACGATGTAAATAAATTAATTAAAATTTTATTAAAATTAAGAGAAAACGGAAATACGATAATAGTGATAGAACATAATTTGGATGTTATCAAAACAGCCGATTATATTATAGATTTGGGACCGGAAGGAGGAGACGAGGGAGGAAGAATTATTGCGGAAGGATCTCCCGAAGAAATAGCAAAAAATAATAATTCTAAAACGGGATATTATCTTAAAAAAATATTGTTTTAAATTAATTTTATATTTTATTTCGAATTTAATAATTTTTTGTCCGTAAGAAATTACGGACAATTTTTTTGCAATTATTTTTTTATAACATTTATTTTAATTTTGCATATAATATAAATAAAAAAGTGAGAAAATAAATGAAAAAAATTACTGTTTTTTATTTTTCCGGTACGGGTAATACAAAATATGTTTGTGAGAAAGCAGGGGAATATTTAAAAAAAAGTTTTAAAACAGAGTTTTATGACATTACCGAAAATATTAAATTTAAGGATATAATAAAAGATTCTCATTATATAATGATAGCATATCCCATATATGGTTCGGCGCCACCTATTCCGGTTTGCGAGTTTGTTTACAGATATAGATTTTTATGGAATAATAAAAAATTTATAATTTTAATAACACAATATTTTTTTTCCGGTGACGGAGCGGCAAGCATAGGCAGGACGATAGAAAAATTCGGAGGGCATATAAAATTTGCCGAACATATTAATATGCCGAATAATCTTTCCGATTTTAAAATTTTTAAAATAAAAAACGGTGATGAAATTAATTATACAATTTTAAAGGCAAATAAAAAAATAAAAAAATTTACGCAAAAAATTATTGAAAATAAAGATTTTAAAAGGGGATTTAATTTTTTTTCGCATATTATAGGGTATTATTCACAAAGAAAATGGTGGCGAAAAACAGAAAAAGAAAGGAGAGATGCTTTAAAAATAGATTATTCAAAATGCATATTATGTAAAAAATGCATTAAAGATTGTCCTGTAGGAAATATCGAAATTAAAAATAATATTCCCGTGCCAAAAAATAAATGCGTATTTTGTTATAGGTGTGTAAATAATTGTCCTAAACAGGCAATTACTTTATTGGGCAAAAATTATCCGGTTAAGCAATATAAGGGTATAAAAAATAATAGATAAACTTTAATAGAATCGAAATTTAAAATAGTTTATAAATAAAATATTTAATTATTTATTTATATAATCTATTATTTTAAAAGTTTTGTCTACAATTGCATCGGGATTATAATTTTTTAAAACTTCTTCTTTAAAACTGGTAGTTACGGCAATAACTTTGCATTTTGCCGCTTTTGCCGCTTTTATTCCGTTTATTGCATCTTCAATAACTACACAATTTTCGTTTTTTAAATTTAATTTCATACATGCGGTATTAAAAATTTCAGGGTCGGGTTTTTTATTTTTAATATCGTTTCCGCTTAAAATAATATCAAAAATATTAAAGGGCAACCCTATAACGGGTAAAAGACTTTTGACCTTTCTTAAATCGGCGCTTGTGCATAGAGCCAATTTATTTCCGCTACGTTTTAAGGTATTTAAGGTTTCGGGGATTTTTTCGTATTTTACCAATTCCGATTCCACTATTTCGTCGAAAATATCATAGGCACGTTCTTTCATTTCTTTTTTGTATTTTACATTATGAAATTCCGCAACTCCGCCTACAAATTTGTCTTCGCCCGCTCCTATAAAAGGAATGAAATCTTTTTTTTCTGCATTAACTCCGTATTCTTTTAATGCAAGTATTGCGGCTTTTAAAATAACCGGTTCACTGTCGGCAAGTACGCCGTCCATATCAAATAATATACCTTTGATGTTTTGCATTTTTTTATCCTTAAGTTTTTTTATATTATATTACATTTTTTTAAAAAAGTACAGTAATTTTAATTTTATACGTTTATGTTAATTAACATAGGATTTTATTACATTCAAAGGAAAATCTTATAAAATGTATAATTTTTTTTATTCAGGTAAAAATATTATTACTAAGTTTTTTTTGAGGTTTAAAATGAAAAAAATATTATTATTGTTCATCGCTGTTGGAATTTTATTTTCGGCTCTATTGTTCAATTTTTCTACTGAAAACAAATATGATTACGTAAGAATACATATCCGTGCAAACAGTAACGAAGAAGCTGACCAAAACGTAAAAATGTTGGTTAAAGATAAGATAGTCGACTATTTGACTCCCATATTATCCGATGTGAAAAGCAAGCAGGAATGTATGGCTTTAATTGATGATAATATCGATAAACTCGAAAATTTGGCAGACTCGGTACTTTATGCAAACGGTTATGCATACAAAAGTACGATTTCTTTGAGAAAAGAGGAATTTCCTATACGAAAATATGACGATATCGTTTTAGATAGCGGAATATACGATGCTTTAATTGTAGAATTAGGCAGCGGAAAGGGCGATAATTGGTGGTGTATAGTATATCCGCCGTTCTGTTTTTCGGTAACTGGTGATGAAGAAGAAATTATCTATAAATCAAGAATCGTAGAAAAGTTAAAAGAATTATTAAATCAATGATTTGCAAAACAGGGAGGAAAAATGAAAAAATATGCAATCAGAATAACGGCTGTTCTGCTGTTAATCGTAACCTTATCGGTTTGCATTGTGGGGATTTCTTTAAATTCCGAAGAACCCGCTTATGCAGCAACCGTTTTAAAACAAGGTTCAACCGGAACATTGGTTACAACCGTTCAAACAAAACTGAAAAGATGGGGATATTATACCGGTAATATAGACGGAATATTCGGAAGTAAAACAAAGAGTGCTGTTTTATATTTTCAGAGAAAGAACGGGTTAGTTGCAGACGGTATTATAGGCACAAAAACCGCTGCGGCTTTGGGAATTAATCTGAATTCAAATACATCGTCCGGTACGAGTTCATCTAACGGAGGATATACGAGTTCGGATATTTATTTATTGGCAAAAGTAGTATATGCAGAAGCAAGAGGTGAACCCTATACGGGTAAAGTTGCCGTTGCTGCGGTTGTTTTAAACAGAGTAAAAAGTTCGAGTTTCCCAAATACCATTTCAGGAGTAGTATATCAACCTTATGCGTTTACTGCGGTAAGCGATGGTCAGATTAATCTTACCCCTAACGAAGAATGTAAAAAAGCCGCACAGGATGCCATTAATGGTTGGGACCCGACTTACGGATGTTTATATTATTACAATCCTGCAGTGGCTACAAGTGCTTGGATATTTTCAAGACCTACAGTAATTACTATCGGTAATCATGTATTTGCAAAATAGGAGGATAAGGGAAAATGGAATATTCTAATAACGGTAACGGAAATTATCCTAATGACGAACAGATGAAAAAAGAAGAAAAAAACAAGAACAAACACGAAAAAGCATTAAAAAAAGCCGAAAAACAGGAAATCAAAAAAAAGATTAAAGCCATTGAAAAAGAAAACAGACTAAAAGAAAAAGTACGTTTTAAAGCGGAAAGAGAGCAAGCTGCAAAAGAAAGAAATTTAATTAAAGAGGCAAAAAGAGAGGAAAGAGCAAAAAAAGCTGAATTGAAAAAATCCGATAGGGAGCATACCTCAAAAAGAGCGTATAAAACGGCGTTTGTTTTAAGCTTTGCAATATTCGGTTCGATTTCATTGGCTTTTATGACGGCGTATTTCTTAAATCCGCCATCGGAACACAAATTGTATAAAACAAGTCTCGAAAATATTTATCAAAAATCTTATTACGATTTGGTAGAAAGCGTTAATAATATAGAGATGGATATGAGTAAACTTTTAGTAACAAATACTGTAAGCGAACAAAAAATTCTGCTCGATAATTTATCTAAACATACGACATTGGCAATGGTAAATTTATCGCAGCTTCCGGTAAATTATGAATCTATTAACCAAACCAGCAAATATATTAATCAGTTGGGCGATTATTGCGTTAGTTTGCAAAATAATTTGTCTAAAGGTTCGAAATTAACCGCAGAAGATAAAGAGCAGCTTAGCGGATTATATAATGTAGGTAAAAGCGTAAACGGCAGACTGAAAAATATGATGACAGAACTTGACGGAAATTATTTTACTTCT
>CASEPJ010000073.1 GCA_949289715.1 uncultured Clostridia bacterium | reverse complement strand
TTACAAAGATATAAAGAATTGCAAGATATAATCGCTATTCTCGGTATGGATGAATTAAATGCGGACGATAAGTTGCTTGTTTACAGAGCAAGAAAACTTCAAAGATTTTTCAGTCAGCCTTTCCATGTAGCCAGCGTATATACGGGAATGGAAGGTAAATATGTTCCTTTAAATAAGACAATTGAAAGCTGCAACGCAATTTTAGACGGCAAAACCGACGATATACCCGAAAGCGAATTTTATTTTATCGGCGATTTAAGCGATATAAAGGAGTATAAAGCATGAAAGAATTTCCTTTGAAAATGACCTCATCCAATCGGCATTTTTTCGAAGGAAACATAGTTTCTTTGAAAATCGTTTTAAGCGACGGCAGTTACGAAATCCTTGCCGAACATGCCGATTGTATATTTATTACCGCAACTGGAATGGCAACTATTACCTTTGCCGACAACAGTAAGGAAAAATTTTTAACGAGCAACGGAGTCGTTAACGTCATTAAAGGGGAAGTCAGTCTTCTAAGCAATACGCTTGTTTGGGAAAAAGATTTGGAAGAATTTATTGCAAATAGAGAAAATGACATCAAACGGGAAACTGAAAGAAGAAAACAAAGCTATCAGGAATATAAAATGAGTACCGTTGAACTTGCCAAAACCTTTGCAAAATTAAAGGATAAAAACAACGAACTGTAAATAGGCATAAATTAATTAAAAAATTATTAAAAATAAACTTAAATGTCTTTGAAAATTGAAAATTCGTTAAAATGCCGCAGACTTATATTTAATTAGTTTTATTATTGTTGATAAATTTATAATTCGAATTATTTTATAAAAATCATAATATATTTAAAAGCAGGATGTAGCTTTTTGCCCGCACCCTGCTTTTTTTCGTATTTATCCGCCTTACATAATTATTCAGCAAATAACTTTTTTCGAGTTTTTATTTTTAAAAATATTACGTGTTGTTATTAATCAAGATTCGTTATTAAAAAATTAACTGTTTTTCATAACAACAGCTTCTATAAGGTCTGCTACGCTTTCAAAACTGTCGCAACACTCTTCAAAACGGTGGAAAGTTTCTCTCCATATTATAAGCTCTATCGGATCATCCGTTGAAGTAAAAAGTCTTCTTACTGCCTTGGTATACAACTTGTCTCCTTCTTCTTCCAATTTATTTATTTCTATAATATAATCTTTTAATTTATCCGATTTTTTGAAATTTGCGAATTCTTCTATTGCTTCAACCAATTTCTCACAGCATCTAATAATTATAACTGTAAAATCAAGTGCTTCGCTCCTCAATTTTTTTACGTTGTAGGTATAAAGTTTAAGAAGCACATCTTCGATATCGTCGGTTACAGAATCCAACAGATGGCACATTTCATTAATATCTTCTCTTTCGATGGGAGGTAAAAATTCTTTAACCAAATTCTCCATCATATTGTGTTTTTCATTATCTGCCGCATGTTCTATCTCATGCATTTCGGCAATTTTTTTAACCAATGTTTCTTCGTTATAATTTAAAATAATTTCATTTAAAAGCTTTGCCGCTCTTAACGAATGACCCGTCATATTGGAAAATACTTTAAAATAATCAATTTTGTTTTTTGCCATATCCGTTCCTCTTTAATTATTCGATATTTGAATTTAAAACTTAAAATATTAATGTAAACAATTTTGCCATAATATAACCTATAATTCCGCATCCGGGGAAAGTTAATATCCAAGTCAAAACCATTTCCTTTACCACTCCCCAGTTAACCGATTTAACTCTTTTTGCCGCTCCCACTCCCATAATGGCAGTGGTTTTCGTATGAGTAGTGCTTACGGGTATGCCCGTTAAAGAACATAAAAGAAGACACCCCGCAGCCGCAACGTCGGCGGAAAATCCTTGATATTTTTCAAGTTTTACCATATCCATACCCACGGCTTTTATAATACGCAATCCGCCTATGGAAGTGCCTAATCCCATAACAATAGAACATAATATCATAAGCCATATGGGAATATTAAATTCGGTAGCTCCCATAACGCCGTTAGAAAGCATAATCCCCAACATAAAAACGCCCATAAACTTTTGACCGTCCTGTGCGCCGTGCATAAATGCCATTGCCGCACCGCCGACAATTTGCCCCTTTGTAAAAAATTTATTGGCCTTTCGATAATCTAAAGGTTTGCATATATATTGAGTGCCTTTAGCAAAAATAAATCCCATTCCGAAACCTAAAACAGTGGACAAAATCAACCCGTAAATAACTTTAATCCATTCCGCTCCGTTTATACCCGTTAAACTGTTATGCATTGCAATAGCTGCTCCGGAAAGACCCGCTATCAGCGCATGACTTTCGCTTGTGGGAATACCGAATTTCCATGCGGCGGTAGCCCATAAAACTATAGCGAAAAGAGCGGCGCAAAGGGCTATCAGTGCCTCATTTGCATTGTTGCCGAAATCCACCATTTTATATATGGTTTGAGCAACCGTAGCGTTTAACAAAGTCATAACCAACACGCCCAAAAAATTAAAAACGGCAGCCATAATAATAGCTGCGGTAGGATTTAAAGAACGTGTAGAAACGCAGGTAGC
>CASEPJ010000072.1 GCA_949289715.1 uncultured Clostridia bacterium | reverse complement strand
TATTTATATCGTAAATTAATATTTTATAAATTTTTTAACCGTATATTTAACCGTATAATTATTAATTTCTTAATAATTTCTTAATAATACAATTTATATTATATAGTTAAAATAATAAATAATATAAAAAATTTATATTTATGCAAAAACGTTTTAAACATCGCAATTTAATAAATATTAGTCAGTTAAGTATAAATATACATAAACTTTTTTCATTGCTATCAGATGTTGAACGATTTTCCGTTTAATCTGTTTGCTTCGCTTTTCGAACCTAATTCTTTTTTGGCAATTATGAGATAAGCCGTTACCACTGCAATACCCGTCAACACCCAGGAAATGGGATATATATCCATAAGCACTTCGAAAGTAGGATATTTTATACATACGGTATAAATCCATATAATTCTTACGACACAAGAACCTATTACGGTAAAAAGAGCCGGAGGCATGGAATGGTTAAGTCCCCTCAAAGCGCCGCCGCAAATTTCATATGTGGAAATAATACACGCAAATGACAAAACGTGCGTCATTCGTAAAGAAGCGTAATAACCTGCATTGACATCGGGAGTATATAAGCCTATGAAAAATTCCCTTGCGACAACAAAAATCAAACTCATAGCTGCACAAAAAGCAATGCTGTATAACATACACAAACGAGTTGTTGTTTTACATCTATCCTTTTTGCCTGCCCCTATATTCTGACCGATAAAAGTGGCGGCAGCAAGAGAAAAAGCATTTGCTACATAATATGTAAAATTTTCGAAATTCAATGCGGCGGTAGAACCGGCAACCGCATCGGTACCGAATCCGTTAACTGCGGACTGAATGAATATATTGGCTATGGAAAATATCATTCCCTGAATACCTGCGGGTACACCTATTTTTATAACCTGCATCAATTCTCTTTTGTGAAATTTTATTTTTTTTAAGGACAGCGCAATAATTCTTTTTTCTTTAATTAATAAAATTATAACTATGACTGCACTTACTACGTTTGAAATCACGGTGGCAACGGCAACGCCCGCAACGCTCATTTTAAACACTATAACGAATAAAAGGTTAAGCAACGCATTTAAAATACCCGATAAAATCAAGCAGTAAAGGGGACGTTTAGTATCTCCCACGCTTCTTAATATGGCAGCTCCGAAATTGTAAAATACAATAAAAGGAATTCCCAAACAATAAATTTTCAAATATAATACCGCCGCTTCGAGTACTTCCACAGGGGTGTCCATTATAATCAATACGGGTCTTGCTATCAAAATCCCCAAAAACATTGTGATAATGCTGCAAACAAAACCCAAAGCAAAAACCCCGTGAACCGTATTTTGCACCTTTTCATCTTCTTTTCTTCCCAAATAATTGGCTATAACTACATTTGCTCCTCCGGCAAGACCGACAAACAAATTGATTATCAAACTTATTACAGCGGTGTTACTGCCTACGGCAGCAACGGCTTCGTTACTGTCGAACTGCCCTACGACGGCAACGTCTACCGAATTAAAAAGCTGTTGCAAAATACTGCTTAGCGCAAGAGGTAACGCAAAAATCAGCAGTTTATCCCATAAACTGCCGTTAAGCATATCCAATTCATTTTTTTTAAGCGTCCTTTCCACATTAAACCTCGAATAAAGTAACGAAAACGAGACTTCCGCCTCGTTTTTTATCATTTTCTAATTTGAATTTGTTTTCTCTAATTTTTATAGTTAAGATAACTATTGTTATGTTTTACCACTATACCAATTTTTTTAAATTTTTATAATCTGTAAAAGATTTTATTTATTAAAATTTTTATAATGTATTCTTTAAATTATTGTTAATATTTTTGTTATATATTGAGACTCCTATAATAAAAATAACTGATAATAACAACCATATACCAATAATAATAGGTACTATATCAGTAAAAATATCTCCAATCATCGCAATCATTACCCCGTCACCAAATGACCAGTTTCCTTCAAATAATAATCTATGAAAAAGCTCGAAAGCAATATCAAAATTTATGGCTGCCGCTAAACCTATTATTAAAATTAAACTAATTAAAACCAAATAAGTAATTAAAGGAATTTTTTTACAATATAAATTATAATCTTTTCTAAAAATTAATAATATAACAACACTTATTATAAATAAGACGAAACTTATTGCACACAATAACAAGCCTTTTGCAAAAACTTCTCTGACGTCAGACATATGACTTATCTCATCCGCTCTGAAAATTTCTAATATATGTCCGTCAATTTCAGGATTTAAATTATCTTCCATCAATAGGCAATATCTTATGGTATGAGCCATTAAATCTTCTAATTCTTCTTCAGATAAATCTAAAATATATTGTTTCGCTTCTCCGTCTTCAATATACTCCGATTGTTCTTTGACATATGCAAGCGTATCGTTTTTTTCAAATTGCCAACGGTAAAACGCTTTATTAGATGCCGTACCGATTACTGCAATAAAACCTGCCAAAATAAAAACAGACAAAGTAAATATAACCGTTGAGAATTTCATTAAAAACTTTCTCATAATGACCTCATAAAAAATATAATATTATAATTTAAAAGTATTTTAAAAATATACTTATTATTTAATAAATTACAATACTTTACTTATTTTTTGTTTTGCGGCAAATTGTAAAGTTAAATAGTTTTTTTGTATTATATACATTTATTATCTGTTTAAATAAGCATGTCTAGAATTAATGCTTTTAACTTTTAACCCGATTACTTTTTAACGAAATAAACATTTTATAATTAATGCCGATTTATAATTTTTAATAAAGTTAATCGAATTTAAATACTTTCGTAAATTTCTTTAAAAAATGAGTCTGCCCTTTCTATATCTTTTGCTGTTGCTTCTCTTAAATTAGCATATTCAAATTTTCTTCCCAATGATAAATACTTTTCCTCGCACAGCTTTTTGAAGGGTAAAAATTCAATACCCTGACATAATGAAAATTCTTTTTTAAATAAAGCCAATGATTTCAAACTTTCGCCGTCATTTATATCGGGAATTAAAACATTCGTTAAAACTACTTTTTTATTAAACTTAAAGCAAAGATTTAAAAAAGGAAAATACTTTTTAAATAATTCATTTTTATTTTCGCCGTTATAATTTTTAATATCCAGTCTGATTGAATCGACCGTTTTTATCAAATTTTCAACCGGCAACAGTCCGTTTGTTTCTACAACCGTGTTAAGCTGCATTTTTTTAATTTCTTCTGCAAGATTTACACAAAAATCGGCCTGCAAAAAAGGTTCCCCTCCGGAAAAAGTAACACCGCCCCCGTCTTTAATATAAGGTACATATCTATTTATAATTTCTGTTACTTCATTTAACGTATAACGAGTGCCTTGTGAAAAAAGCGTTTCCGGATTATGGCAAAAAGGACATCTCAAATTACAACCGGAAAAAAATATAACGCATCTTAATCCATCGCCGTCCAAAGCGGAACCGTGATAAAAGGAACTTATCAACGCACTATTTTCACATTCTTTCATGGTATGTCCTTTTAATTACTTCTTCCTGCTGAGCTTTAGAAAGTTTATTGAAATTTACAGCATATCCGGAAACTCTTATTGTTATGTTGGGATACAACTCGGGATTTTCCATTGCCGCAATCAATTTGTTTTTATCGAGTACGTTTACGTTAAGATGATGTGCTTTTTTCAAAAAATAACCGTCTAACATCCTGCAAAGATTTTCCGTTTGTGTTTCTTTATTTTTACCTAATGCAGAAGGAACAATGGAAAACGTATTGGAAATGCCGTCCCTTAAAAATTCATAGGGAAGTTTCGCAACCGAATTCAAAGAAGCAAGCGCCCCCGATTTTTCCCTACCGTGCATTGGATTTGCGCCCGGAGCAAATGGTTCGCCTTTTAGCCGTCCATCGGGCGTACTGCCTGTTTTTTTACCGTAAACCACATTGGAAGTAATTGTCAAAACCGATAACGTATGAATAGCGTTTCTGTATGCGGGAGTTTTTTTCAATTGTTCATAAAATCCTTTTAAAACCTCAACGGCAATGCTGTCCGCACGGTCATCGTCATTTCCGTATTTCGGATAGTCCCCTACAATATCAAATCGGTCGATAAGTCCGTTTTCGTTTAAATGCGGAGTTACGCAGGCATATTTAATTGCGGAAAGAGAATCGGTTATTACGCTGAGTCCGGCAACACCGCAAGCTAAAAATCTTTCAACTTTTGTATCGTGAAGAGCCATTTGTATTTTTTCGTAAGCATATTTATCGTGCATATAATGAATAATGTTTAGCGTGTTGACATACAGCCTGCACAACCATTCTCTGTATTTTTCGAATTGTTTTATAACTTCGTTATAATCCAATTTGTCTTTAAAAACCTTGCCTTGGGGCGCTATCTGCACTCCGGAATTTTCATCTCTTCCTCCGTTTAAAGTCAGAAGCAACAATTTGGCAAGATTACATCTCGCTCCGAAAAATTGCATTTGTTTTCCTATTTTCATAGCGGAAACACAGCACGCTATACCGTAATCGTCGCCGTATATAGGGCGCATTAAATCGTCATTTTCATATTGTATTGAATCGGTATCAACGGAAACTTTTGCGCAAAATTGTTTAAAAGGCTTCGGCAGGTTGTTTGACCATAATACAGTTAAATTAGGTTCGGGAGCAGGTCCCAGATTATACAATGTATTTAACATACGGTACGAATTTTTAGTTACCAAAGTACGATTATCCTCTCCCATACCCGCTATGCTTTCGGTAGTCCAAGTAGGGTCTCCCCCGAACAATTCGTTATATTCAGGGGTGCGCAATTGACGGCTTAACCTGAGTTTTATAACAAAATCATCAATAAGTTCCTGCGCATGCATTTCGTCCAAAACGCCTTTTTTTAAATCACGCTCTATATAAATATCCAAAAACGTGCTTACACGACCCAAACTCATTGCTGCACCGTTTTGTTCTTTAATTGCCGCAAGATAAGCAAAATATAACCACTGCACAGCTTCTTTTGCATCTTTAGCCGGCATTGATATATCTATGCCGTATAGCGCAGCCATACCTTTTAAAGCTTTCAAAAAATCTATTTGTTTATAAAGTTCTTCCAGCGTGCGAATATTGTCTTCATTCATATCGAGCTGGCCTAATGCTTTTTTGTCCCCTTCCTTTTGGGCAATCAATACATCCACACCGTATAAAGCCACTCTCCTGTAATCGCCTATTATTCTGCCTCTGCCGTAAGCATCGGGAAGTCCGGTGATTATTCCCGCATGGCGAGCCGCCCTCATCTCTTCGGTATATACATGGAAAACTCCGTCGTTATGGGTGGTTTTATATTTAAATTGTTCTTCTATTTTATCGGAAAGTTTATATCCGTATGCTTCGCAAGCGGAACGTGCCATACGCATACCGCCGAAGGGATTTACCCCCCTTTTAAGCGGAGCGTCCGTTTGAAGACCCACGATTATTTCAAGATTTTTATCTATATAGCCTGCCTCATATGAAAGCAAAGAGGAAACGGTTTGCGTGTCTACATCTAAAACACCGCCTTTTTCCTGTTCCTTTTTCAAAAGGTCGTTAACTGTATTCATTAACTCTTGGGTGCGCTTTGTAGAACCGCATAAAAAACTTGCGTCATTATAATACGGTGTGTAATTTTGACGAATAAAATCGGCAACGTTTATTTCGTTTTCGTATTTGCCGCCTTTAAATCCCTGCCATTGATCGAATTTCATAATATTCACCTCAAAATAAAACTTTTTACCGCCACGCACGGATTTATTTTGGAAAATAAAAAAACCCGGGCGTAATACGGTCTTAGCCCAGGTGGTCGGCATATATTACTTTTCGTTCCACTGCGGTTAACTCCGCTTCTTCCACCGGTAGCGAAAAGCATTTATTAAGCATTTATTGCTTTTTTATAAGTATAAAACAATTTTAAAAAATTGTCAATTCTTTTAATAAATTTTATACACGTTTATAAACGATTTTATAATTTTAATTATTATTAATGAGTGTAATAGATATTTTTAAAATTTATAAAAGCGTTTTAAATAGTACCTTTCATAATTCAATTAACAACCAATTAAAATACATAAATTATTTTCAAACAAATAATACTATTAATTTTAAAGACAATTTTATGAGCATTATCTATAAATTGATATTTTTAATATGATTAAAACTAAATATGTATTATTTTATAATTTCTCCTTTAACAGATACGGTAAAAACCTGCAAAGGAATGTCTTTTTTACATTCCTTTAAAGCGTTAGAGACTGCAATTTCTATCCCTTTGCAACAGGGAACTTCCATTTTCACAACGGCAATGCTTTTTATTCGATTGTTTTTTATTATGTTTGCCAATTTGGTCGAATAATCTATATTATCGAGTTTAGGGCAGCCTATCAACGCAATGCGCCCCTTAATGAAATCGTTATGAAAATTACCGTATGCGTAAGCCGTGCAATCGGCTGCTATCAATAAATCGGCGTCGTGAAAGTAAGGAGCGGATAAAGGTGCGAGCTTAATTTGCACTGGCCATTGAGCTAAACGACTTAAATTGGTTTTACTAAAATCAAAGGAGGATGCATCCTCTTTTTCAGCAGTTTTAAAATAAGAGTTAAAACAAACGCAAGACAAAACTTCTTTTTTATAATCGGGTTTTTCTTCTTTTTCTTTTAAAACATCTGCTTTATTGCAACAAACTTCTCTCTCTTCAAAAGAAATGGCATTCACAGGACAGGCAGGCAAACAATCTCCCAATCCGTCGCAATAATCCTCTTTGGTTAATTTTGCTTTGTTGTTTATTATTTCAATTGCGCCTTCATGGCAGACAGAAGCGCACGCACCGCAGCCGTTACATTTTTCTTCGTCTATTTTAACGATTTTTCTTAACATATTTACTCCTTTTCTATTTTAAAAATATTAATAACGTCGCAATCGGGACAGCAAAATTTTATTTCTCCGCTATTTGTAACAGGAGGTGTTCCGCCATATCTTAAAATATCTATATAGGGAAATGCCACATGCATAGCCATAGGACACAATTTGCCTCGGTCGGTATCGAAATCAAAAACGTCACCTACCTTATGACCTCTGTGACAGGAAAATTCTCCTTTTTTTTCTACTAATGTCAACTTGATTTTACTCTTCATATTAGTGCCTCCGCTTTTTATAATTATTGCGGCATAAAAATTTGTTTGAACTTTTTATTTTATTATATCAAATTTATACAATAAATCTGTTGTATTTGCAACAAATAGATCAACTATTTATATGTTGGAATAATTTTATACAAATTTTAAGCAAATTTTATTATATAAGTGTCGGGTCAATGCATAATTGATTTTTTAGAAATCAACTCTTTTTTTGCAATAAAAATTTTTTGAGCAGAAATTGAGAATTTTAAATTTATTTTAGTAATAAATTAAAATAACTACCGATTTAACCGTAATTTAAAAGTATAATAAAAAATTTCTATCCTATTTCATTATTTTTATAAATCGCAACATTTCCTCGGGTCCGTCATTTTCATCGTTATCTTCTTTTAAAAAAGGATGAAATTCCCCGAAAAACTCCACTGCTTGAAAACCGCATTTATTAATATAAAAATGAATGTTTCTTTTTTCAAAATAAGGCGTAAATGTCTCCCATATTTTAGTTTGCGGAAAAAGTGCCTCAATTTTTTGCCAAGCAGCATAACCTATGCCTTTGCTATGTTCATCAGAAAATATGAAAAAAATTTCCAAATGGTTATGTTGAGTTTTTTCGTCGATTTTTAAAATGACGCCTCCCGCTATTTTACCGTTATTAATAATACGGTATGCCTTATTGCCTGTTGCGTTTAGAGATTTTTTAATCGTATTGTAAGAAATTATTTCGCCTTCGTTGTCAATGTGATCGTCTCGCCTTCCGAATTCCTCGAGTGCAGCGTATTTAAAAGCCGCTTGAGTGTCGGCTATAAACTGTTCTGCATCATCTAAAGAAAGCGGTAATAAAGTTATGTTATTCTTCATTTATTTATCCTCTCTTTTTTTTATTTTTCAAAATATATGATTGATGAATTTTTTAAAATTCCAATTAAAATATACTTATAATAAAAAAACGCCGGCTATTACAAATAAATAACCGAGCGCACCCGACACCTTTTCCGACATGCGGCCTGCAAGTTTTTAAACTTACTATCCCCGAGTGCTACGGCACTCTGTCCTCCGGTGACTATAATTAAATTTTAAAAAATACCAACTAAGCAACAAAATTTATATAATAATAATTTATAAAATTTTGTTTTTCTAATATTAAAACGAATATCAAATTGCAGATTTATTTGCGATAACGGTCAAATATTTCTTTAAAAGGCCGTTGCAATATTTACCTGCCGATTAATAACGGTATTGTTTAATTTGGGTTTAGTGGATAAAAATGCTACCTCTGTAACTATTTGGTGATAGACACTTTTTTAATGTTTTATTGTAAAAACAGAAAACACCTATTACTGTTCAATCTCTGTGGTTCGAATACAATAGATGTATCAGCCGCTTTTGTATTTGAACAATTTTGCTTTTATTTTCCTAATTTGGGATTTAGCCTACTGAAATGTTCCTTGTCTCTGTGCATGTAACCCCACAAGTTTAAAAATCATTTTTCTTCTAGAACCCTTTACGGTTTTAGAAATAATTCTCACATATGCTTTGCCAAGTGAATCAAAAGATCCTAATAGTCATACACATATTAGTTAGATTTTCCTTTTTA
>CASEPJ010000071.1 GCA_949289715.1 uncultured Clostridia bacterium | reverse complement strand
TTTCTAAATTTACAACCATATCTATACTGTGTTCGTTTACAACCGATCCGATTCCGTATAAACTGTTTATATTTATTATACCTATACCTCTTATTTCCATAAAATGTCTGATAAGTTCGGGAGAAGTACCTATTAATTCATCATTTATTTTTTTTATTATAACCGCATCGTCAGCGACAAGTCTATGGCCTCTTTTTATAAGCTCCAAAGCGGTTTCGCTTTTACCTATTCCAGATTTACCGCAAATCAATACTCCCGTTCCGTATACATCCAACAAACCTGCGTGCATAGTAATATATGGAGCCAATAATTCGTTTAAATACATTATAAGTTCGTTAATTAAAGCCGTTGTTACTTTATTCGATCTGTATAAAGGTATTTTATATTGTTTTGCCTTATTTATAAGTTCTACGGGAGCTTCTAAATTTCTGCTTAAAATTACGCAGGGAATATTGGAATATGCAAATAACTTATCAAACATTTCCTCCTTTTCGCTCGGAGTTTTTAAAGAAACATAAGTCATTTCCACATTGCCTAAAACCTGAATTCGGTTGCTTGCAAAATAGTCAAAAAAACCTGCAAGCTGCAAACCAGGTCTATTAACATTTACGGTGTTAAATTTCATCGTATCTCTTTCACCGGAATATAAAATTTCAAGTCCTATTTTATCTGCAAAATCATTGACTTTTACCAATGCTTCTTCTTGAATTTCAGTCATTTATAAATTTTCCTCCCAAACAATATTTTATTATACATTTTGCTACTCCGTTATTATCGTTGCTATCCGTAACGATATCCGCATAATTTTTTACCTCGTCCATGGCATTTTCCATTGCAACACCAAGACCGCTCTCCTTTAACATTGAAATATCGTTTAAAGCATCTCCGAAAGCAATAACATCGTTTGTACTTTTATTATAATAATCGGCAAGGAACTTAAGTGCATTCCCTTTAGAAACGGATTTGTTTAAAAATTCCAAAAACATATAATTGCTTCTTGTAACATTTACCTTTTCGGAAAATATTTTATTATATTCCGCAAATAATTTATCTATAACTTCTTCATCCGCAATGGCTAATATTTTTGTAGGAGATATTTTATTGTTTATAATATAATCTACCATATACCCGTCCAATTTATTAGTACCGACGTCAAACTTTTTTGCGTAATTTAAAGCATATTGATTTAAATTAGATACATAAATTTCATCATTAACGTAAATTTGAACGGTAAGATTATCATCCAAAAGTTTTTTTACGATTTTTGCCGCATCTTGATATTTTAATCCGTTATTATATATAATTTTTTTGCTTGAACATTCAACTATCATTCCGCCGTGGTAAGCGATTACCAAAGAATTTTCAAATAATAAATTATATTTTTCTAATTTTTTATATATGGAAGAATACATCCTTCCCGTACTTACAGCAAAAATTCCGCCGCTATCTGTAAACTGATTTATAACTTTTAAAGTAAAATAACTGATTCTATCGTCGCTTGTTGCCAAAGTTCCGTCAAAATCGCTCACGGCAATTGAATATTTCATTTGTTTTCATCTCCGACATTTTTATTAAAATAATTGAAAATATCTTCCGCTATTTTATCAGGCATTCTTTCGATTTCTTTTATTTCATTCAACGTTGCGTTTTTTATTCCTTCAACGGTTTTGAATTTTTTTATTAAAGCTGTTTTTCTGTTTTTTCCCACGCCCTTAATTTTGTCGAGTTCAGAAGACAAAAATTTGTTCAATCTCAGTTTTTTATGAAAAGTAATCGCAAATCTATGTGCTTCGTCTCTTATTCTTTGCAGTAATTTCAGAGAATTGAAATTGTGCGGAATAATAATAGGATTGCTTTCACCCGGTTTAAAGACTTCTTCTTCCCTCTTTGCCAAACTTATCAAATCAATTTTATTTATCCATTCTCCCATAGCTTCCGCAGCACTTGAAAGTTGCCCCTTTCCTCCGTCAATTACAATAAGGTCGGGAACGGACGAAAAACTTAAATCATTACCGCCAAGCTCGTTAATTCTCCTCGATATAACTTCATTTATGCTTTTAAAATCATCTATCCCTTCTACCGTTTTAATTTTAAATTTTCTATAATGAGATCTTAATGGCTCACCTTTATAAAACACTACCATGGAAGCAACCTTTTCCTGTCCGGAAGTATTGGATATATCATAGCATTCCATTCTCATAGGAGCTTTTTTTAAATTTAATTGTTTTTGAAGTTGCAAACATGCACCTAATGTAAAATCTTGTTTGTTTTTTTGAGATTTTGTATGCGTTTCGAGATAGTCCATCGCATTTTTTTCCGCCATTTTTATGAGTTCGAACTTCTTTCCTTTTTTTGCATACTTTAAATTAATTTTTACATCTCTTTCATTTAATAGCCATTCTTGCAATAAATTTAAATCTTCCAATTCAATATTAATATAGGTTTCTTCGGGCACAAGTTCAGTTTCATAATATTGTCTTATATAACTGGAAAGCAGCACGCTTAAATTCAAACCAGCATCGTCATCCAAAATTTTATTGACACTACCGAGCATTTTGCCGCCTCTAATAAAAAGCATGGAAATACAATTAAAAAAGCCGTTTCCCGCTATAGCTACGATGTCTATATCTTTTATTTCGTTAAAATTAATTATTTTACGTTTCTTTAAAGATTTCAGACTTTCGAGTTTATCACGATAATTGATGGCAGATTCGAATTCTTCTCTATCTGCAAAATACATCATTTTGTCATATAAAATTTTTTCTATATTTTCGTCTTTCCCTTTTAAAAAAGCAATAGCGGCATTAATGGATTTTTTGTATTCTTCACTTGAAATATATCCTGCACAAGGAGCACTGCATCTTTTTATAGCATAATTTAAACAAGGTCTGTGGTTTTTCGGCGGATTTTCAAGATTAATCTTACAATCCGGTATCGCATAAGTCGCCCTTATAATTTCGAGCAAATCCTTAACTCTTACGCCTCCGTTAAAAGGTCCGAAATATTTTGCATTATCTTTTATTATTTTTCTTGTTATTTCAAATTTAGGAAAATTTTTATTTAAATTTATTTTTAAATAGGGATAATCTTTATCGTCTTTCAATAATATGTTATAGCGAGGTTTGTATTTTTTTATTAAATTACTTTCCAGCGTCAACGCATCATATTCCGAATTGGTAATTATATAGTCGAAATCGACAACATTTTGCATCATCGCTTTAACCTTTTCGGTATGATTATTTGAAGAATGAAAATATTGTCTTACTCTGTTTTTTAATATTCTGGCTTTTCCTACATAAATCACCGTTCCTGTGGCATCGAACATTTTATAAACGCCACTTGATTCGGGAAGCATTGAAAGTTTTTCTTTAATATCCATATTTATAATAATTATTTAATATAACAATTTTGCCGATTCCGGAAGGGACAAAATATTTGACCACTCTGCCTTTACGGTAAATTGTTCATTATGATAAGATTTATCGGGAATGATATATATTAATTTATCCTTATATTTCTGTTTTTCTTGTTCGGATAATAAACTTTGTTGAAAAATCGACACGAACATGGACTCACTTACCGTTACTAACGCAGCTTTGGCCTCTATGTTACTGAATAGATTTAAAATAGCCGCTCTTATACGCATGGCATTAAATTCATCGGAATAAATTTTTCCTTCCCCTTCACACTAAGGGCAAACGGTCATCATTGAACTTGCAGCATTGTTTCTAGTCTTCTTTCTGGTAATTTCCACAAGCCCTAAATTGGTCATACCAAGCAAAGTACATTTTATTCTGTCTTCTTTTAGAATTTCTTTTAATGCTTCTAAAACGGCCTGTCTGTGTTCCTCCTTTTCCATATCGATAAAATCAACGATTATTATTCCGCCGATATTTCTTAGACGTAATTGACGACCTATTTCTTTTGCCGCCAACATATTTGTTACGAAAACGGTTTCTTCTAAATTATTGTCGCCCACATATTTACCCGTATTCACATCTATAACCGTCAAAGCTTCGGAATAATCAAAAACCAAATGTGCTCCGTTTTTTAACCAAACCTGCCTTTCGGTAAGTCTGTCAATTTGAGTATTGATTTTAAAATGAGTAAACATATCACCGGGTAAATCGTAATATTTTACAAAATCAACTCCGTGCGTCGAAAATCTGGATAAAATTTCTTTTATTTCTTGGTATACACTATAATCGTTTACGTATATTGCGTCTATATTTTTTTTATATAAATCTCTTAAAGTTCTATTATATAAATTACCTTCCGAATGTATACAGTCTTTTACTTTAGCGGTTTTATATTTTTCCAATATACTATCCCATAAAGATAAAAGATATTTAGCATCTTCAAAAATTTCATCGGGTGAAGCAAATTCACTTGCCGTTCTTAAAATAAAACCCATATTTTTAGGTCTTATCGATTCAACTACTGATGAAAGTTCTGCTCTTTTTTCTTCGTCGGTAATTTTGGATGATACACCTACATAATCCATTCCGGGCATTAAAACCAATAATCTGCCAGGTAAAGAAATGTTGCACGTAAGCCTTGCGCCCTTTGCGCCCACTTCGTCCTTTACAACCTGTGTGAGTATTTTATCTCCCGGAGATAACTTCAGTTCAGAAGGCAGTTTTAAAGAGGAAATATCGCTGTTATCTACAAGATAGT
>CASEPJ010000070.1 GCA_949289715.1 uncultured Clostridia bacterium | reverse complement strand
CTGTGTTTTATAAACTCCGCCGTCTCCGGTAAATTTACCGTTTAAATTTATTGCCACGGGTATTTCATATTCATTTCTTAAAACATTCATCAATGAATCGGGATTAGAATTATATCTTACCGCAATTAAATCGTCGGCTCCGCAAGCGGTTGCGGCAGTCAAAGAAGTTGCCGGCACATTTTCATCCCATACTACCAAACCTTTATAAAAATCGGCAAAAACGGTTAGAACATCGTATAAAGATTTTAAAGTTACAATTTCTTTCCCTTCAAGGATTCCGCCTTCTCTTCTCAAAATATTATACCACGTTATGTCGATTTGTTCGTCTGCAAGTCCGTTTACTACAATGCCGCCGTTACCGATTATATAAAAATGTGCGCCTGTACGGTTTACAAGACCTTGAATTGTAGTAATCATTGCAAAAATATCGTATTGAAGTTTTGTATCCCTTATTCTGCCGATATAGTCTCTGACATTCATATAATAGAGTACATCGGGATTATATCCGTAATCGATTTCGTTTGGTTCATCGGGTTTTATAACATCTGCTGCTTTTTCTTCGGCAAATTCATCTTCAGAAACAGCTTCTATTTTTAATTCTTTTATTTTAAATGTTACTACATTATCGTAATTGGCAGATAAAAAAGCAACCGAACCGTTTTGAATATCCGAATAATTAGTGCCGTAAACCGAAAATGTTTTTTCCACATTGGCAGATTCGAAATCGGCTCCGCAAACGGGTAATTGAATAACCGCTTTACCTTCGCTATCGTAAACTCTTATTTCACCTGCAGTATCGTCATAAATATTTCTAATTGCGCTTATAGAACCCGTTAGAGTAAATTTAAGCCTTGCTCTCGGTATATTGACATTATTCAAAGTAAATACGGTCCCGTTGAACTTATGATGTCTTATTTCATCCGACTCGGGATCTATTTGCTTAGTAACAAAATAACCGTCTTGTATTTCGGCAAAAGATGTAAGTTCGTGAAGAACAATTCCTTCTGTTTGCGTATTTATAATTAACGAATAATTTTCGTTAAACGCTCCATCTCCCGTAGGAATTTCGAATACATCTTTTGAATCGTCCCAAACATATTTGTCATTATTTAAATTGCCTTTGTCTGTGTCGTCGTCTTGCTGATTGTTATTTTTTTTACATCCGTAAAAACAATAAAAACAAAGTAAAACAACAAGGAACAAGCATATAAAATGTATAATTTTATTATGCTTTAAAGAATTATTTTTTTCCATACATTTCTCCTAAAATTTAATTTTATTTATTTACTTAATTTTTTTAAATTTTTGTTTTCTCGATATTTTTATCGTTTAAGTAAAAATTTTATTTAAATTAATTTACTTTTTTAAAATTTTGAAAAGTATAATATTTACATAATTTTTGAATTAAAAATAAATATCATTTTTATATTAACATATTATTTATTTTTTTTCAAGAGCTTTATAAATAATAATAATTTTTTTTATAAAAATATTACTTCAAATAAATAACTTCAAAACATTAATACTTCAAATAGATTATGATGAATTTACTGTTAAATTTTTTTATATTTTTATTTTAAACAAGTATATAATTTAGTTAATATATCCGATAAATCCGTAAAAAATGAATAAAATATTTTTAAAAAAAATTAAAATATAAAAAATTAATAAAATCAAAAACAAAATAAAAATAAAAAAACTGCCGAAAAATTATTTCGGCAGTTTTTATCGTTAAACAATTAAATTACATTTTAATAATCTGCGCCGTCCTGCTTAACGTCCACACCGTTGGAATAACCATTTGCAACGGCCTGTCTGTACATTTCAAAGAAAGTATAAACGTCAACTATCTCACCTTCATAAACGGTTGATTTCTGCAAAGCATCGTTAGCACGAGCAGCATGATCAATATCAACCAATACGGCACGGACAAATATGAAATTAGGTCTGCCTTCACTTTGCAATACTTCTTTTGTTTCCAATCCCATATCTTTTAAACCGTTATCGTTATCTATACCCATACCGTTATGAGAATAGCTCTTGTTGGGCCAGAATACAGGAACACCCTCTTCATTTATACCGTCACCAAATATCAATCTGTTGTTTCTTAAATAATAAGTTAAAACGGAGAAACCATTGGGATATGCTTTTGCCAAAGCCTGTTCCATTGCAGGCGTTAATTTATCGTGGAATAATATAAATCCGTTAACTCTAACATCAAACTGAGCAAGGAAATTAGCGGTATATTCGGTAGCCGAAGCAAAACTGCCGTATAAACCTTCCGGTCTGTTATCCAAATCCATTTCTATATAATTGGAATAACCATAACCGTAACAGCTGTTCCAAAATACATTATTTCTTCTTTCTTCGGGTAATTCGTATAACATTTTCATTATGAAGTTATATGCGTAAGGCACTTTTTCCATAACGGCAGGCAACATAGTCAACGACACAGGAACTTCACCCACTCTGTCGCCGTATTTTACGAATTGCATCATATAATTGCTTACCCAACCGGGAGAATCGTAATCGCCCATATAGAAACAAATATAATTTTTGTTCTCAAGTTCTTTTGATTTATATCTTTCTTTATCTCCGGTATTTTGGTATGTTTGCTCGGAAAATTCTATTTTAGACAAAATAGAAGTATTGGGAACAGGAGATTCTACCAACAAATAAGCATTATACCAACCCAACATAAATGACGTTGCGTTTTCCGCACCTACATCTCCGGGTTCGAGGGCCACACCTTCGGAACGAACGGCATATTTATATGCAAAAGGAACATATCCGCCCACTCTTATAGGTTCTTCTCCCTTCAAGGCATTATTACAATATTTTAAAATTCTGCTGTACATCCAATAATCTGCCGTAACCATACCGTCTTCGGTCTGATTCAGTTCGGGAGCGGAAATCATCGGCTGATCGGGATCATCTATAGGTTTATCGGTAGGGAACGGATCTAAATCGAAAGTATAGCCTTTTTTGGCAATATAATAATCTCTGCCGTATAATCTTGATTCGGTCAATTCATGGTAAGACACACCTCTTTGTTCGTAATCGGTGGAATAAGCATCCATATATATTGACAAATAACGAGGATCCAATTTTCCTGCAGCCAAATAATTATTGAAAGACCATATATACGCATCGACTTTTTTACTGCCGGATGATGCTTCTTCAGTTCCCCAAACTATACCGTCACCTGTAAATTTACCGTTAAGATTGTATTTTACTTTTAACTCGTAATCTTGTCTTAAAACGTTCATTAAAGAATCGGGAGACGAATTAAACCTAACAGGAATAAGGTTTTCTGTAGAACAAGCTCCCATAACCGTATTTGACGTTGCGGGAACATTTTCATCCCAAACAATCAGTCCTTCCAAAAGATTGCCGAAAACTTTCATGATTTCGTCGAAATTATATAGATATTTAATGGTTTTACCGTATAAATATTCTCCCTCAGAAGTCAAATACTCTAAATATGTTTCTTCTACGTTATCGCTTAAATTATTTATATAAACAGTACCTTGAGCCATTAAATAAAGGTGATCTCCGTTACTGTTTGCGAGTCCCTGAATTACGGGTATAATATAACCTATGTCGTATTGATCTTTCGTACTTCTGAACATAGGCAAGTAGTTATAATAATCGAAAATATACAAAACATCCGGATCATATACCAAATCTTCCGCACGATTCTCTCTTAAATCCTCCGGAATCATTGCGTCTGTCGTCAAAACATCTTTTACGTAGTAAGCTTCCATGAATTCATCTTCGTCAACCGCTTCTATAGTTGCCCATTCGAATTTAAAAGTTACGCTGTAATGACAGAAATTAACTAACGAAAAAGTTGCGTTTTCTAAATTTTCCGGATTAACCGCATAAAAAACAGCATCGACAGATGTATTTTTTCTTTTATAATCGTCGGTATTTATAGGAATTTGAACCACGGTTTTTTCTTCACCGTTATCTTCTTTAAATATTCGTATTTCACCTATTATTGCAGGATCGACTCTCATAAACCCTGCTGCGGAAAAAGTCGAGTCATATTGTGTTTGACTAACCTGCATACGCACGGTAAATTTAAGTCTTGCTTTAGGAATACTGAGCCCCGTAATGTCAAACATAGCACCGTTGAAATTATGTGCCTTTATGTTTTCATCTTCTCCGGGTAAAATAGACGATGCAATAAACGAAGAAGATTTACG
>CASEPJ010000069.1 GCA_949289715.1 uncultured Clostridia bacterium | reverse complement strand
CTTTTTAAAAAAATTTTTCTGCAAAATTCAAAGAATAAAAAAATTTTAACGACTTTAAACTCGTTATGGATTTAAAGATTGAGCCACACCGTTTCTAATTTCTATAATTCTGTCGCACATAAATTTTAAAACGTCCATATCGTGCGATATAAACAATAAAGTTAAGTTTTCCTCTTCTTTCTTTTTTTTGAGCAAATTCAATATCTGTGCCTGAACGGAAGGGTCCAAAGCGGAAACGGGTTCGTCTGCAATTAAAAATTCCGGTTTCAATGATAATGCCCTTGCTATTGCAATTCTTTGGCGCTGACCGCCAGAAAATTCGTTTGGAAATTTATTGTATGCTTCTTTATCTATATCGCAACTTTTCATAATTTCTTTTACATAATTTTCCACATTGCTTTTATCGCTTATTTTATGAAACGAAACGGCTTCCTTGATAAGGTCGCCTACTCTAATTACCGGAGTTAGAGAAGAATAAGGGTCTTGAAAAACCATTTGGCATTTTTTTCTGTAGTCTTTTAATACTTTACCTTTTATGTTTTCTAAATCCATGCCTTCTATATATACTTTCCCCGAAGTAATATCGGTTAATTTCAATAATATTTTAGCAATAGTGCTTTTGCCGCAACCGGAAGCTCCAGCAAGACCTAAACATTCTCCCTTGTTTATGCAAAAAGAAACACTTTTTATTGGTTCATATATTGTTTTTCTGCCTAAACAGTTACGGTTGACATATTTTTTCTTTAAATTTTCGACTACTATGAATTCACTCATAAATCCTTCCTTTGCTTGTATAAATAACAACTGACAAAATATTCGTTAAAAAGCGGCTCTTTAAAATATGATCCACATTCCTCTTTTTTTAAAGGACATCTATTATAAAAAGGACAACCCGATTCAAAATACCTTTCTTCAACCGTTCCGTCAACCACGGGTAAAAATTTTTTGTTTTTGTTAACTGCGGGAAGACATGAAATCAAAGCCTTTGTATAGGGATGTTCGGGATTTTTAAACATTTCCCCACTTGGTTTATATTCGACTATTTCTCCGGCATACATTACTGCAACTTTTGAGGCGAATTTAAAAGCATTTAAAATATCGTGGGTAATCAAAATAACCGTATTGCCGCTCTCGGCATATATTTTAAAAATATTCAAAACGTTTTTTACGTTGTCAAGATCCAAAGAAGCGGTAGGTTCGTCGGCTACGATAATTTTGGGATTTAACATCATAGACGAAGCTATAAGAATTCTCTGCTTTATTCCCCCGCTTAACTGAAAAGGATATTTTCGTAAGACGTCCCCCTCAAGATAAAATTTATTCAAAAAAAACGCCATACGCTTCAGTCTTTCCTCCTTCGTCATAAATGGATAATGTTTTTTTAAACCTTCTTCTGTTTGTTTAAGAATTTTTATTGTAGGATTAAACGCATTCATCGGCTCCTGCATTATAATTGAAATATCCTTACCCAAAAATTTATCGGGATTTTTTATTGAACTTTTATTGTATTCTATCTCCCCAGAAACTTCACAGTTTTTTGGTATTAACCCTGAAATTCCCGTAACTAACGAGCTTTTACCGCAACCCGATTCCCCTATAATAGCAATATAATCGCCTTTAAATATTGAAAGATTGATTTTATTTACGGCTATTAATTTGCCTTTATTTGTATTATAAGCCATACTGAAATTTTTAAATTTTAAAATTTCTTCCATTTAAACCTCTAATTACCCTGCATTAAAATAACATTATAAGTTATCGTTTACGAATAACCAAAAAATTTTGATATTCTTTGTTAACATAATGTTGCTTTTAATATTTATCCTTTATTTAAATAAAATAGCGTCATTTGTTTTTTTGCAATTTTTCTTTGGCTCCTTCACCCAAAAGCCAAAATGCCGATGTCGTTATTAAAATTAAAATTGCAACGGGAATATAAGCAAAAGGATAATTTTTAATGACAAAAAGGTTCCTCATTGCGTCTAACATATTGCCCCACGAGGGGTTAGGATACCTAATGCCCAGTCCCAAAAAGCCCAATGCCGATTCGGTTAACATAACCCTTGCGAAATGAAAGGGAATTACTGCGATAATCTGCGGAAAGATAACGGGATATATATGATTGACCACTATTCTTATATTGCTTAACCCGGAAGTTTTTGCCGCTGCAATGAAATCTTTATTTTTTACGTTTAAAATTTCTCCCCTTATAAGTCTTGCAAAACCGGTCCACCCAAATACGGAATAAACAACACATAAAATTACAATCCTTTGAAAATCACCCGGATTAAATCTGTCCATAATGCCTGCCGTAAGCATCATTAAAGGAAGAAAAGGTATACAATTAAACATATCTGTTATTTGCATTAAAATTCTGTCGATAAAACCGCCCGTAAATCCCGCTACACTGCCTATGATAAATCCCAAAAATAATTCGCTTAAAACTATTACGAACGTAAACGCAAGGGTTACTCTCCCCCCAAAAGCAAGACGATAGAAAATATCCCTTCCGTGTGCGTCGGTACCCAGCAAATGCTTAAAAGAAGGAAAATCGTAGACAAGACGGGACGAACCGTTTTCATTCGTAAAATATTGTATATCTTTAACTTTATCCGTCATCGGAACGATTATAACGAATAAAAGTACGAAAAATAAAAGCAGAAAGCCTATTTTTAATTTTAAATTTAATTTTTCCTTTTTTATTTTATTTTTGTCTTTTTTTAATTTAGAATAATAATTATTCGAATGTATTTTTTTCATAACGTTATTTGTTTACTATTTAATTCATTAAATTTATTATATGAACATATATTAAAGTATTAAAATCTGACTTGCGGATTAAATACTGCATATAGTATATCCGATAATATGCTGCCTAAAACGGTCATGGTAGTTATAAGCAAGTTAAATGCCATTACAAAGGGAATATCGCAAGACATTAATCGTTCATAAGAAAGTAATCCCAAACCGGGAAGAGAAAAAAGTGTTTCCGTAATCATTGCTCCGCTAAAAAGAGAAGGTAAATTTCCGCCGATTGCGGTTAATACGGGAGTTATACTGTTTTTTAAAGCATGCTTTTTTATAGTTTCTTTATAGCTTAAGCCTTTTAATCTGGCATTTAAAATATATCTTTCTTTCATAACGGTATTTAAATTGCTTTTTATCGATTTAAAATACCTCCCGAACCCGGCAATTATAAGAACGAATACAGGCATAAGCAAATGCAAAATAACATCAAAAATTCTGCTTGCTTTGTTACCTAATATATAATTCTTTGCATTCAATGCTCCGGAAAGCGGCAATATTTTAAGCCCGGAAAATAAAAGAAGCTGCATTACGGACCCTATAAAAAATGTAGGAAGACACATACAAAGCAATGTTAAAACTTCGGCAAATTTGCTTTTATAAGATTTTTTGTTTATTGAGCTGACGGCAAGCGCAAAGGCAAAGGCGAGTTCCGCTAAAAGTGCCGATAAGGAAAGGAAAAAGGAAAACGGCAGCTTTTCTCCTATAATCTCTGCAACTTTCCTGCCGTCCGTAAAACTTATTCCGAAATCTCCTTTCAATACTCCCTTAAACCATAGTGCAAATCCCGTTACTATTCCGTTATTCAATCCGTATAGATTTTTTAATTCCGCAATTTTTTCAGGGCTCAATTCAAAAGAACCCATAAATTGTTTTTCTATAAAATCGGAAGGGAGCAGTCTCAATAAAGCATACTGTAAAAAAGAAACTCCTATTATAATAACAATCCCCGTTAAAATACGCTTAAATAAAAATTTTGTCATTTTTCATACTCTTTTCATTTCTATATTGTGTATATCGTTTAATATCCCGTAATAATAAGTAGGATTTTCCGTAAGGTTGTCTACGCTATTTTTGTTAAATATCATACATTCTTTACGCCTGTATACGGGAGTAATTACTTTCCATTCGTTCAAAATATTCAGACAGTTTTGCGTATATAAAGCCGATTTACTGCCGCAGTCTCTCATCAGCAACTCTAAGGTTTTATCCAATGTTTTATCTTTAATAGCAAAATAATTATTTTTAAAAGCATTAGAACTGTGATAAAGCGAATATAATTCGGAAATATACCCTCCTCCTGCCGCCGCACACCATATTTCGCCATCACCCGCTTTTAATTTGCTCCACATGGAAAAGGAATCGGCACAATCCAAAATTTCGATATCCATTCCCCAATTATTTAGTTTCTCTTTAACTCCGGTTAATATGTCAAAGGAAGGATGTTCTCCTTTTCCCTCTCCGGAAAGCATTGCTTTATAACACAATTTTGCGTTTTCGGGAGCGAATACAACTTTTTCGTTTTCAAATACATATCCTGCTTTTATAAAATTCTCTTTGACTTTTTGTAATACTTCGCTCTGACTTAAAACTTCTCCTTTTTTTTCTTTATTCTGTTTTAAATATTCGCTGTTTGCGGCATTTAAAGACAGTGGAATATCTATAACTTCTGCAGAAGTACCATAATAAGTATTGACTGCTATATCTCTTTCGGAATTTATTAGCATTATCAGACCTTCTCTTAAATATTTGCTTTTAGAAGAATTCGGTGTATCCACACAGACATTAACGGCGTTTATTCCTATATAACCAAAGGATGGTGAATTCCATAAACTAATTTTAACGTTATCCAATTTTTCTATTTCTTCCATATTAATCCTTTTTACCGAAGGAAAAGCAATATCGCAAATGCCGTAATCCACTAAAATACCCGCATTATCGGGATTCTGCACTTGAAAACAAATATATGGAATATTCGGTTCTCCCATATAATATCCGCTGTTTTTTTCAAGATATATACAGTTTAGTGTGTTTTTCATAAATTTATAGCTGCCTGACCCTACGGGAATATTATTATTTTTAATTGGTGTAATATCACCTTTTGTAAATCCGAAAGTACCTTTGCAATAATCATACTTAGATACATCGCCATAATAATGTAAAGGCATAATTTTTACGCCGCAAAATCTATATAAATCCGAGGCGTTTCCTTCTTTTATGATTACGGAAAACGAAAAATCGTCATTTTTGATAATTCCCGATATTCCGTTATAATTCTGAGGAATATTGAATTTTTCATTGAATTCAGCCAATTCTTCAGCATCGTAATCTTTACCCGAATATTTGTCATACCCCATTATGTTCAACATATTTAAAGACAGCGAGCCGTCATAACTTTCATCTAATAAACTGTAAAGCGTAAAAATACAATCGTCGGCATTTAACGTAATACCATCGGAAAATCTAATGTCTTTACGCAATATAAAAGTAAAAATTTTAACGGGTTTTGCAAAAATAAAATCCGTGGTTTCGTTTATGCTAACAATACCTTCATAAAAGTAATTTTTGTTAAAAGAAAGAGAATATTCACCTATAGAGGCATTTTTCAAGATTTTTCCTTCTCTGTCTACCGTTATTAAATCGGAAAAAATAAGATTTATTATTTTTTTATCGTAACCTTTAGCG
>CASEPJ010000068.1 GCA_949289715.1 uncultured Clostridia bacterium | reverse complement strand
TCTTAATATAACTTCCGGCGTATCGGTTATTGAAACGCTTGCGTTTTCGTTGGGGTCCGACTTGGACATTTTTGCGGTAGGGTCCTGCAAAGATTTTATTTTCGCTCCTTCTTTGGGAATATAAGGCTCGGGAACGGTAAAAGTATCGCTGAAAATGCCGTTAAAGCGTGCTGCAATGTTTCTTGCAAGTTCGAGATGCTGCTTTTGGTCTATTCCCACAGGCACCAAAGCCGTTTGATACAACAATATATCCGCCGCCATTAAAACGGGATAATCCAAAAGTCCCGCATTTATATTTTCCGAATGTTTTTTGGATTTATCCTTAAACTGTGTCATTCTTGACAGCTCGCCTAGATATGTAAAGCAGTTCAATACCCAGGTCAGTTCTGCGTGTTCAGGTACATGAGATTGAATAAAAATAGTGCTTTTTTCGGGTGAAAGTCCGCATGCAAGATATTGTGCCAAAAAGTTTAAAGTCCTTTTTCTAAGCTCTGCAGGGTCTTGTCTTACGGTTATTGCATGCATATCCACTATGGAGAAATAGCAGTCGTACTCATTTTGCAAGTCAAGCCAATTTTTTATGGCTCCTATGTAATTTCCGATAGTGATAAATCCCGATGGCTGTATTCCGCTGAAAAGTATTTTTTTATCTTGTTCCATATTGTTTACCTTAAAAAAATTATTTATTATTATATCATATTTTATACAAAAAGTAAAATATTATTGACATTTAACTCATAATGGAGGCTATAAAATCTTTTATATTATCTATTTTTTCCGGCGAATCCGTTATGACTTTATCTGCGGCTTCAAGCAGAGTGTTTTTGCGGTAGGGAATATTTTTAAATGCCTCAGTTAAAGATGTTATGATTTCGGTATTTAAAATATCGCTATAAATTACGCATTCTTGAATAAGACCTTTAATAACACGAAAATTAAATTCAATTTCACCGAAGTCGAACCTTTTTTTAAAGCTTACGTTACAAGAGGGATTATTTCCGAAAATCCACTCTTTTGAAGCAAATTTGTCTGTAAGTATCGAAATTTGCGGGTCATTTATTTCTTCGTTGATTACTTCGCATTCGCCGTAATTTTTTATAAAAGAATTTTTTAAAACTTCAATGAGTTTTTCAACAGTGATGTCGTTTTTAAGTTCACATAGATTAATTACCCTCGAACGAACGCTTTTAATCCCTTTTGCTTCGATTTTAGCTTTCGATACGGTCAGAAATTCGCCTAACTTGGAAGTGTCGACGTTTACCATAATGGTACCGTGATGAATAGAAGTTTTTTTGGTATGTTTGAATGCGTTGCCGGAAAATTTTTTCCCTTCTATCAAAATATCGTTTCTTCCCGAAATTTCGGCATCGATATTAAGTTGTTTTAAAGCTTCCTTTATCACTTGAAATTGTTTTTTTACATCGTAAAATTCGTTGGGCATAATAAACGTGAAATTCAAATTACCCAAATCGTGGTAAACGGCACCGCCGCCGGTTGTTCTTCTTGCTAGAAAACCGCCGCTTTCAATAATTTTTTCCGATTTACATTCGGCATATGCGTTTTGAGCGTAGCCTATAACTACCGTCTTTTCATTTTGCCATAAATATAAAACGGGAGAAGTACAATTTTGTGCTAAATATTCTTCCAATGCGAGATTATGGTAAGGATTTTTATTTTTCGTAATAATAATTTTATTCATAAAAAAACCAATTTTTTCATAATGTTTGCATCATTCGGCAAATAATTAAAACGTAATCGAATAATTTTTGATTTGCCCGATTTTTATTTTACATTACGATTGTATAATTTTATCTGAATTAATATAGCATAAACAAATAAAAAATGCAATAAAAAAGGAGCTTAGTTGTTAAGCTCCTTTTTTATTACCTTAGCACTTTGTAAAAGAAGTATTTGTGCATTTGGGGCAAGGCGGCAATTTGTCGCTTTCTCCGATAGAAACGTTGGTACCGCAGTTGGTACAAGCATAACAACCGCTGCCGGGTTTTTCGCCTGTTCTGTAACGCATGTTTTTTACCTCTCTTTAATATATTTCGGACCATTGTCGGTCACAGTAATTATTTTCACCTTTTTATTTGCTTTTATACAAATGATTTAAAATTTTTTAAATTATTTTTAATATGAAATTTTGAATATAAATTTTTTATCGATTTTTTTATTTTCGAATTAAAAATGTTATTCGGAAAAAAACAAAATTTATAAATACAATAAACTCAATATATCGGATTATCGAAAATGTTTAATTACTTTAAATCGGTGTTTTTTCTATATGTTGTTTTTCGATATGTTTTTTTAAAATATTATTTATAAATATAATAAAATTTGAATTTATTAATTTTAATATAAAAATTCGGTTTTTTCATATAATTAAATAAAATTTTATTATTAGGTTTTTAAAAATACGTTTAAAAACGATTTTTTTAACATATTTAAAAAATAATCGAGTCTAAACAATATTTAAAACCAATAATATTTATATAGTTAATGTTTACTATATGATAAAAATGTTAAAAAATCACATTTTTAGGTGTTAAATTGTTGCATTTATAAAAAAAATATGTTATAATTTCATCAATAATTTGGAAAGGTGTCAATATGAAATTACACAGAAAAGAGCAAATAAAAGAACTGATAAAAGAGAAAGGCAAAATATCTTTAGACGAATTGTTTAAACGCTATCCCGATGTTTCTACAATGACTATAAGGCGTGATCTTTTAAGTCTTGAGGACGAAGGGGTAATTTTAAGGGTAAGAAGAGGGGCTGTTTATATCGACGAATTAAAGAAAAAAACCGAAGATACTTACAATATGCGTACTGCAGAAAACGTAGAGAAAAAGAAACTTATTGCAAGAAAAGCCATTAATTTAATTGAGCCGAGCCATTCGCTTTTTATCGACAGCGGTTCAACCACCTATTTTTTTGCAAAAGAATTGCCCGATATTCAATTTTTTATAACTACAAACGGTTTAAATATTGCAACAGAACTTTCCAAAAATACAATGTGTGCAGTTACTATGGTAGGCGGCATAATTAGCAAAAACAATCTTGCCGCAAGCGGTCAGTTTGCCGAAACACTGCTTGATAAAGTGAATATTGACACTGCGGTTATGGCTTGTTCCGCTTTTGATTATAATAACGGATTTACTACCGGTTCTCAATCGGAAGCCCGTTTGAAAGCAAAGGTTGTTGAAAAAGCTAGAATGGTTGTGATGTTGGTTGATTCGACCAAGCTGAACAAAAGTATGCCTTATACTTTCGCCGGGTTGGACGATATAGATATTTTTATTTCCGATGACGATTGCCCGGAAAATATAAAAGAGGATTTAAAAAACAGGAATATTGTTGTATTGTAAAGCGACCTATTAAACCGAAAAACATTTAAATTAAACATATTGTAGCAAATTCAGATAATATTAATTTAAAATAATATTAATAATGAATTTAAAATTTTAGAAGGAAGATTAAAAATAAATATACAAATGTAAATAGCGGAATTTTTTCCGAAAATATAAAATTTTTAAGGAAGGTATTAATATGAAAACTAAAGCGGTTAGATTATACGGTAAAGAAGATTTAAGACTGGAAGAGTTTGAACTTCCCGCAATAAAAGACGATGAAATTTTGGCGCATATCATAAGCGACAGTATATGTATGTCTTCATATAAAGCCGCAATACAGGGTGCGGCACATAAGAGAGTTCCCAACGATGTGGATAAACATCCTATAATCATAGGCCATGAGTTTTGCGGCGAATTGGTAGAAGTAGGCGCAAAATGGGCGGACAAATTTAAACCTGGTATGAAATTTACCGTTCAGCCTGCACTTAATTATAAAGGCAGTTTAGCTGCTCCCGGGTATTCTTATCAATATGTAGGAGGCAATGCCACATATGTAATTTTACCTAACGAAGTTATGGAAATGAATTGTCTTTTACCTTATAACGGCAAGGCATATTTTAACGGTTCACTTGCGGAACCTCAAAGCTGCATTATTGGTGCTTATCATGCAAACTATCATACTAAACCCGGTGTTTACGTTCACGATATGGGCATAGTGGCAGGGGGTAAAGTTGCTATTTTGGCAGGTGTTGGTCCTATGGGACTTGGCGCAATAGACTATGCTTTGCACGGCAACATTAAACCGTCTTTAGTAGTTGTTACCGACGTTGACGATGCAAGACTTCAAAGAGCCGAAAGCATTTTTACCGTTGAAGATGCGGCAAAAGACGGTATAAAACTCGTTTATTTGAATACCGGCAAAGTAGAAAATCCCGTTGAAGAACTTATGAAAGTTTCCGATAATACCGGTTATAACGATGTTTTTGTATTCGCACCGGTTGCTCCCGTAGTAGAACAGGGAGATGCTATTCTTGCTCACGACGGTTGTCTTAATTTCTTTGCAGGCCCCACAAAAACCGATTTTTCCGCAAAATTCAATTTCTACAACGTTCACTATAACGCAACTCATATTGTGGGAACTTCCGGCGGAAATACCGACGATATGAGAGAGGCATTATCCTTAGCTTCCGAAGGACAGTTAAATACTGCAGTTATGGTTACACATATAGGCGGATTGGATGCTGCAATTTCAACCACATTGAATCTTCCCAATATAAAAGGCGGCAAAAAACTTTTATATACCAATATCAGCATGCCGTTAACCGCAATCGACGATTTCGAAGAATTGGGCAAAACCGATCCGGTATTTAAAGAACTTGCAAAATTGGTTAAAAAGACTAACGGCTTATGGAATGCCGAAGCTGAAAAATATTTATTGGCTCACGCTAAATCGATTTAATTATGAAAAGCTATAGAAAAGTATTAACCTTTAATATTCCCGCAAGAAGAAAATTAGTAAATATAACGAGAGATGTTCAAAAATCCATTGACGAAAGCGGTATAAAAGAGGGATTATGTTTAGTGAATGCGATGAATATAACTTCAAGCGTGTTCATAAATGACGACGAAAGCGGCCTCCACGCCGATTTTGAGAGATGGCTTGAAAAACTTGCTCCCGAAAAACCTTATGAAATGTATGCGCACAATGGTTTCGAAGATAATGCGGATGCACATTTAAAACGTACAATAATGGGCAGAGAGGTTGTTTGTGCTGTAACTGAGGGAAAACTCGATTTCGGTACATGGGAACAGATATTTTACGGAGAATTCGATGGTATGAGGAATAAAAGGGTAATGATTAAAATTATTGGTGAATAGTAAATTAGTGATATGAAAAATCCCGTTTAAAAAACGGGATTTTT
>CASEPJ010000067.1 GCA_949289715.1 uncultured Clostridia bacterium | reverse complement strand
TTTTTATATTTTTAAAACGCATTAGCAAAAACTCTGAATTTATTAAGCAATGTCAGCTATTAAATCGTAGTTTCGTCATCGTCATTTGGCAAATCGGAGGACTTATAAGTTTTTTTATTTGCATAGGGAGTGGTAAATTTACTCAATTTTTTTCTATCTACAATTTTAAAATATAGTTGAACAGCCTGTATTATAACAATGGCAATAATTATAGGAATTATTCCCCAAAATACATCCATCGATATAAAAAGAGCCACCGCATCTGCCAATAAGCCTATTGTTAATACGCTGAAATTGAAAATCTTAAGATTTTTTTTGCGTTTTTCTCTTTTTTTTACTATTTCTTCTTTTATTTTTTTAAATTTATTATAAACTCCACCGAATTCATCCACCGTAGCCTGTAAAGCGGATTGTTCGTCCATTGTATTTAATTTTTTTAAATACACTTTTTCAAATTCGTTTAAAACAATTTGCTTTGCTTCGAAATCATCCGCATTTACGCAATCTTTAATGGATTGTTCTACATATTTTTTCCATTTAGTCATTTTTTAACTCTGCTTTTATACGTCTTACTCCGGAAGATGAAGATTGTTCTTTTGTAATTACAAATCTACCCAAATCTCCCGTATTTTTTGCATGTGGGCCGCCACATATTTCTTTAGAAAATTTGCCCATTGTATAAACTTTCACTTTTTCTCCGTATTTCGATTCAAACAGTCCCATTGCTCCTTGAGCTTTCGCCTCGTCTACAGTCATTTCTTCACAAATAATATCGGCTTTTGCGTTAATCGCCTCGTTGACGAGCCTCTCTACCTCTTTAATTTCGCTCTCTTCCATTTTCCTTGGAAAAGAAAAGTCAAAACGCAATCTTTCGGCAGTAATATTCGAACCTTTTTGATAAACTTCGTTACCCAAAACTTTTCTTAACGCAGCATGAAGCAAATGAGTTGCGGTATGCAGTTTGGCAGTTTCTTCCGATGTATCGGCTAGGCCGCCTTTAAAACGCTGTTCGGCCCCCATATGACTCTTTTTCTGATGTTCTTCATAACAGGACTTAAACCCTTCAACATCTACCGATAAACTTCTTTCTTTTGCCATCTCGCAAGTTATTTCTATAGGAAAACCAAAAGTGTCGTATAATCTGAATGCCTGAGCCCCGTCTATAATATTACCGTTTAAAGCCGAGCAAAGTTTGTCGAACTCTTTAAGGCCTTGAGTCAAAGCGGTATTAAATCTATCTTCCTCTCTGTTTAATTCATCTATAATTTTAGAAGAATTTTTTTCCAATTCGAAATAAACATGTTTATATTGATCGATATATACCTTTGCTATTTCGCTTAAATCGCCTTTTTTGAAATTAAGCTGCCTGCCGAAACGAACAGACCTTCTTATCAATCGCCTTAAAACATATCCTTGGTCCACATTGGAAGGCGTTACGCCCTTATCATCGCCTAAAATAAATGTAGCTGTTCTAATATGGTCTGCCACTATTCTAATAGGTTTTGCCGTATCATTATTATCCTTATCGTATTTGACCCCGGAAAGTTCCTCTATTTTTTTGATAGCAGGCATAAAAAGTTCTGTTTCATATACTGAAGAAACTCCTTGTATTATGCAAAGCGTCCTTTCCAATCCCATACCTGTATCCACATTTTTTTGGGCTAAAGGTTCGAATTTTCCTTCCGCAGTCTTGTTATATTGCATAAAAACATCGTTCCAAATTTCAATATATTTACCGCAATCGCAAGAAGGATTACAATCTTTCGAACATTTTTCCTTGCCCGTATCTATGAACATTTCGGTATCCGGTCCGCAAGGACCTGTAATTCCGGCGGGTCCCCACCAGTTATTTTTTTTGGGTAAATAAAAAATGTTTTCTTTAGGAACTCCCATAGATTCCCATAATTTTGCCGATTCTTCATCTCTGGGACAGTCCTCGTCTCCCGCAAAAACGGAAAATGCTAATTTTTCAACGGGAATTTCCAAATATTTTGTTAAAAATTCAAAAGACCAAGAAATAGCTTCCTTTTTAAAATAATCTCCCAAACTCCAGTTTCCCAACATTTCGAAGAATGTACAATGGGTTGCATCGCCGACTTCATCTATATCACCCGTTCTTACGCATTTCTGAACATCCGTAAGGCGTTTCCCCTCGGGATGTTTTTCTCCCAATAAATAATTTATTAAGGGATGCATTCCCGCTGTAGTAAACAATACCGTAGGGTCGTTTTCCGGAATTAACGAAGCGGAAGGAATTACTTTATGCCCTTTGGATTTAAAAAACTCAAGATATAAATTTCTCAATTCGTTTGCTGTGTATTTTTTCATAATAACCTCTGTAATTTATAAATCAATTTGCGTAAGCATATTTTTCAATTTATTGAACAATAATTCATTTTTAAAAAAAACGATAATTGCCAAAAATTATACAATTAATTTTTCAAATATATTCAAAATCTTTATACGTTTATAATCGATAATTTCGTTAAGATTTAAAACAAAACTGTTTCGAATTTTTAACATATAAAATTAGTATCGATTATTTAAATATCACTATAGATATTAGTTAATTCATAATTGAATTTTCTATTTTACATTACATTAACGTATAAATTACCCTTTTATAAATTTATCCATTAACGTATAGCCTTTTTCTATGTAAACACCTGTACTTTTAGCGTGCTTTTCATCATAAACCGTTCCTTTAACTTTAACACCCGAACGCTTCATAACAAAAGGCACGGCTTGTGAACAATGAGTTTTTATTGCAATGGGTGTGGGATGATCGGGCATAATAAGCATATTAATATCGGGGAACGCTTCTATAATAGGTTTTACAACCAATTTATCTATTTTTTCAATGGACTCTATCTTATGCTTTAAATCTCCGTGATGACCACATTCATCGGGAGCTTCCATATGAATATAAACAAAATCGTATTTCCCCTTTAAGGCCTCGATAGCCGCTTGCGCTTTGCCTTCGAAATTAGTATCGTAATTACCCGTTGCTCCGGGTACTTCGATTACATCCATTCCGGCGCAAATACCTATACCTTTTATTAAATCCACTGCAGAAATAACCGCACTTTTTAAACCGTATTTTTTTTCGAAGGACTGCAATGCAGGTTTTCTTCCTTCGCCCCAAAACCAGAGAGAATTTGCCGGATTTTTTCCGTTTTTTACTCTTTCGAGATTTATCGGATGACTTTTTAAAATCTCATAAGATTTTTTCATCATCGTTAGCATTTCCTCTCCGTATTTACCTTTAGGTAAAAAATCTGTAATTAATTTGTCCGAAATATCATGCGGAGGAGTAAATTCGGTGCCTAATTCACCTTTGCTTCTTACCAAACAATGCCTGTAACTTACACCGTTATATAACTTTAATTCGTCACTGTCAAAATATTTTTTCAAACAATTAATTAATTCCTGTGCTTCCTTTGTAGTAATTTCTCCTGCACTGTAATCGGCCATTGTCAAATTCTCATATTCATCTTCCCCTGCAAGACAGACTAAATTGGCTCTGTAAGTTACATCATCCGGTTTCAAATCGATGCCTATGCTTGCGGCTTCCAGCGGAGAACGTCCTGAATAAAATTTTAAAGGATCAAATCCCATTACGGAAAGGTTAGCATTATCACTACCCGGCTTCATTCCGTCCGGAATAGTTTTACATAGTCCCACGAGCGACTCTTTTGCTATTTTATCTATATTCTCTATGTGTGCCACTTCCAAAGGAGTTTTTTCGTTGAGGCTTGCTATAGGCCAATCGGCCATTCCGTCCCCTAAAATTACCACATATTTCATAAATACCTCTTATATTTAAAAAATTACATATAATATTTTAGTATAATAACTCAGATTTGTCAATTATTAATATATTATTTATAAATTACTAATTTAGATTAATAAAAGCCTATAATAAAAATAAAAAAATATATAATTCATAAAAAAATTTAATTTAATAATCTACCAATTTTATTATTATTAATTTTTATGCCAATAAAAAATACGGTTAAAACAAATTCTTTTGAATTTTAAATCTTTTGTTTAAAACAAAAATTATTTTTTATTTAGAAAAATTTATATTAAATAAAAAAATTAATTTTAATTAAAAAAAACGAAGGTTAACTTCGTTTTTTTTATGAAATTATATTATATTTAATTGGCAAACAAGTTTATATACATTACTATAACGAAAACTAAACTAAATAACGAAAATTAAATTTTAATTTACCTCGTTAAACATATCTTTTCCTACTCCGCATAAAGGACAAACAAAATCTTCGGGCAGATCCTCCCATTTTGTTCCCGGAGCAATGCCGTTATCCGGATCTCCTAAATTCTCATCATAAACATAGCCGCAAACACCACATTCGTATTTCATATTATTTTACCTCCGTTTTCCATAATCCGTGTAAATTACAATAAGCATAAACCGCAATGGGTTCATCGCTTTCGCACAAAGCAAACTCCGCATTTGGAGATCCGTTTGGAGAAAGTTCTTTTCTCTGATTTCCCTCTTTTGTATGTAAAGCAATCCATTCAATATAATGTTTGTCTTCCATCGGATGATTTACCGACCCGACATTGACTTTTACTAAATTACCTACCACTGTAATCACAGGCAAATGTTTTTCTGTAGATGCTTCCACAGTATTTGCAACTATTTCTTCCATTTTTTGTCCGCAACACATTACCGGTACACCTTTGTTTTTTACAAAAGCAATAATATTCCCGCAATGAGAACATCTATAAAACTTCATATAAACCTCCTTAAATAAGATTATATAAAAAATTAATTTTTACGTTAATATTATAATTATTTTGCAGAAAAATGTCAATATGTATTTTAAAATTTATTATTTGATGACAATGTAAAATTATAATATTTGTATTTTATTTTTAATTAAAAGATAACAATAAAAAAATCGAAGCTATGGGTTTTCCCATAGCTTCGAATAGTACCATTTTTATTAGGTTATCGCATTAAGCTTTTTTCTTTTTCAAGAAAATTATAACGCCTGCAGCAACACCGCCAACAACTACTACACAAGCAACAACTATACCGATTATTGCTCCTGTAGAAAGTCCTTCGCCTCCACCTTCACCTGAACTTGAAGCAGTTACAGTTACGGTACATGTTGCAGATACACCTTCAACTGTTACTGTAATTGTTGCAGTTCCTGCTTTATGGAATGTAACAACTCCGTTTTCAACCGTTGCAACGGATGTGTCTGAAGAAGACCATGTTATCGATTCGTCGAATAATCCTTCAGGATCAACCGTGACAGTAAGAGTAGCACTTTCACCTGCATTACCTTCAAGAGTATCTTTATCTAAAGTTACAGAATTGGGAGCAGCTAAAACATTAACTTTAACAGAACCTGTTACAGCACCGTCTTTTCCGACTGCGGAAATTTCAATAGTTATTTCGCCTGCTTTATTATAAACAACCGAATACGTTCCGTCTCCGTTATCTGTTACTGTAGCAGCAGTAGCATCTACCGTTCCGTTAAGTTTAACGGTATAGGTCAAAGTCTTATCAAATGCGTTCTGAGGATTAATAGTTGCGGTTACAGTTCCCGTTGCACCAACTTTTTGAGTGGTCTTATCTGCGGTTACTTTAACACTTTCAACATATACAGTTGCTACATTAATTTTAATTTGAGATGTAGCAGAACCGTCTTCGGCTACAGCCGTAAGAACTATTTTGCCTTCAGCTTTATAATCGAGTTTGCCGGTTGCAGCGTCGAAAGTAGCTATATCGGAACCTTCCGTTAAGCTTACGGTATAGTTTCGATTTTCAGCCGTATTGCTAACAGCAAAATCAAATGTTACGCTACCTGCATTGCCGGTCCAAGGAATATTTGCAATATAATTGCTGCTGAAAGTACCTTCTAATTCAACGTCCGCACCTTCTGCTGTTACTGCAAAGTAAGAAGCTTTACCCGTCAATGATTCAAGTTTTTCTTGTTTTGTATTGTTAGAACCCATTGTAGCCCATTCATAGTCACAGTAAACTCTTACGCTGTAAATATAACAATCTTGGTTAGGATCATCTTTCATTACAGGAGGATGATCTACCATGCCTATCTTAACGTCTGTAAAGTCTACCGTACCTTTATGAGAAGCACCGGAGAACTTAAAGGAAAGTTTATACCAACCTGCGTTTTCACCAGTATATTCAGCTGAAAAATCATTTACTATTGCATCATCAGCCCATCTTGAAGGATCTGTACTTGAAGCTGTCATTATACCGATAGTAAATCCGCCGGCTTTTTTATTCAAATAAATAACAAATTCTACAACGCCGTAACCTGAATTAGCAATATCGGATACATCCACACCAAGATCTGAAGGACCTCTTCCTTGTTGACCGCTCTTTCTCCAAATCAAATACTGAGAATTGGGGTTAATCGTATCAACAGCAGGCAGATTTGCATTATCCATTTCTCCGGCAAGTTCGTCCGTTCCGGGAGCAACCGTTACGAATACTTCTTCAGGAATATTCTTGGTGATTTCGATTTCCGCATAAATATCTTTATCGGAAGAATAAGCTCTAATTATTACATAACCTGTAGTTTGACCTAAAGTTACAAGACCGGATGAGCTTACCGTAGCGTCGCCCTCGTATACTTCCCAAGTAACCGACTGGTCGTCTGCATTATCGGGAGATACTTTAGCGTATAACTGAATGGTTCCGCCAATAAATGCATCTAATTCTGTTACAGAACCACCGTCATTTCTATTAGAAATCGTTATATCTGCTACGGGAACGTTCGGAGCAACAATATTAAGTGTTAAAGTTGCAGTTACTTCGGGATTGGATACAGAAGCTACCGTAAATGTTGCTGTTCCTGCAGATACTATGGAAATTAATCCTTCTTGAGTACAAGTTGCAATGGAAGGATTGTTAGCCGTCCAAGTAACCGCTTTATTTGTAGCAAAATGATCTGTAGTTGAATCGAGTTTGAAGTCGGCAGAAGTGCTTGCTTTAGAAAGCGTATATTGTCCGTTTTCACCTTCTACTCCGTTACCGGAAATTATTATTGAAGTAGCG
>CASEPJ010000066.1 GCA_949289715.1 uncultured Clostridia bacterium | reverse complement strand
AACGCCGTCTATGACTACATCGGAAATCGTACTTATTTTATCCGATTCGTCGGGCGCTATAGCTATAAAGTCATCTCCCGCCGTTCCTCTGATATTTCTCAAAGTTAAGAACTGTCCCGGTCCTAAAAAATGCAAGCCGTCTTGATTCTGACCGTAAAGAATATTGTCTAATCTTATATGTACGTTTTCAAACAATACATGTTTCCAATTTCCCATCATCATAGTCCATGCACGTTGATCTACTGTTGTAATATCTCTTACAATAAAATTTTCCACCCCGTAAAATTTAAATCCGAAACAGTGATGGTCATATTCCGTATACCCCTCAAAAGGAGTGCCTTTAAAACCGTATCCGGCGTCGATTAACGTATTTGTCGTTTCATTAACCGCTTTATCTCCCGGTTCGGGATGATGTTTTTGATGCAAACAATTAAAATTATAAGTACCGCCAATGAGCGAAATATTTTTGTTTCTTATAACTTTAATGTCAGGGTCGGCATTCTCCAGAAGGGGCAAGTTTGTATTATCTTCCAAATAAAAACCGCAGTCGGAATTTAGACATTCGATTGTTGTATTTGAATGAATTTTGAGTCTTCCTACCTTGACCGCACCGTCAACTATAAGTTTAAGCTGTCCCCATGAAACCGCTTTATCTAAAATAGATTGAACAAGTTCTGTTTTGTTAGTACCGCCGCCTTTAATAATATCGGTATCAAACGTTGTTAAATCGGAAAGATACACGGTGAATTTTTCTCTTTTTGCTTGAATTTCCATAATTTACCTTCCTTATATATTTTTTATATTATCTGTATCCGAAGATGTAGATATAATATACTGATAAACAAATTACTTATTAATTTTTTTTATTTTTTTCGTAAAAATAATTCATCATGCTTTTTTATTGCAATAATTTAATAATTCTATATTTGATTATTTATTATTACTATAAAGTTAATCTAATAGCTGTAAATTTTAAAATTTAGATTTATATATGCTAAATTTTTTAAAGTTCATTAATATTTCAAATTCAATAATATTTAAAGTAATTATTTTTTAGCTTACAAACAGTTCTAATACTGTTAAATTTTAATAATAAAAGCATTATATTACTTTAATAAACGCATAAATTTAATTATTTTTGACTATATTGCTTTTTATAATATTAGCTACTTTTTCTTCTCCCTTAATATATTTTTTATCGCATTCCACATCGGAAATAACTAAATTGCCGACAAAACCTTCGTCTTCTATACTTAAAATTTCACCTTTTGTTTTTAATCTGGATATTAAGATGTTCTCAACCTTTCCTCTAACGGTTATAGGACAAATATTATCTTTTTTAATACCTTTAACGCATAAATTTTCGATAACCAAATTTTTTATATCAGTTTTTGCATATTGCCTTTTTTCATCGAAATTCATATAATGGTTACCAATTTCTATACAATACCCTTCTTCGGCTGCATAATTAATATTTTTTAAAGTTACGCACTTGTTAAACTGACCGCCCAAATGAATAAGCAACGGTTTTTGATAATGATATTTATGTCCCTTTTGAACCAAATTAATATTTTCTAAAGTTATGTTACCGTAATCTCCTTTGGTTTTAACATCGTCGAACCATGGGTTTATATAAAATCCGAAAGATTTAAATGTTCCGGTTACGTTTTTGATTATTACTCTGTCCAACTTGCCGTTGCCTCTGGAAAGCAACCTTATTCCCTGATCCGCATCTTCCAAATGAACACCGTCTATCAACACGTCGGTAATGGAACTTTCCAAGTCGTTTTCATCGGGAGCAAGCGCAATAAAATCGTCCCCCGAACACCCTTTTATATTTCTTAAAGTTAAAAATTGCCCCGGTCCGTAAAAATGAATTCCATCCTGATTTTGAGCATAAAGATTATTATTAAGTTTTATGTAAATATTTTCGAAATAACAATTTTTAAAATTACTAAAAGCCATCGCATAAGTACGCTGATCTATCGTCGTAACATCTTTCATAATAAAATTTTCAACGCCTGTAAATTTAAAACCGAATACCGAAAGATTAGGGTCAAAAGCATAAGTATTGCCTTCGTAAGACATTACGGGATAATGTCTTATAAGACGTGCATCGTCGCTTGCGATATCGTGATTTTGATTCAAGCAGTTGAAATTATATGTGCCGCCTATAAAAGTTATATTCTTATCAATACGGTTTTTCATAGAAGGATTGGCATTTTCAAAAAGGGAAAGATTAGAATTATCGGCAAGAAAAAAACCACAGTCGGAATTTAAACATTCGATTGTAGTGTTTGAATGTACTAAAAGTCTACTTGTGGTAACGGCTCCATCCACAATAAGATGCAATGAACCCCAAACAGTCGCAAAATCGAGAACTTTTTGAATATCTTTGGTCTGAGGAGTTCCGCCTCCTTTTACGATATCGGTATCCAATTCCACAAAATCGCTTAAATAAACGGTAAACCTATCTTTATAATCCATTTTTCCTCTCCTTATCATAAATACGGTT
>CASEPJ010000065.1 GCA_949289715.1 uncultured Clostridia bacterium | reverse complement strand
TGGATACCATTGCGGCGGTGCAGGAACTGATTGCCGACGTTTCTTTGTCGAGAATGTTAAGATATCATGCGACTTCTCTTGCTGTGGCTTTTACCGAGATGTAATTGCTTATTGATAAAAATAATAAATTTCCGTAAAAATTTAATGCCTTTATTAAAAGAACTTGTTTAAAAAGCAAGTTTTTTTATTTAAAAGCGACTTTTTTAAATTCGAATTATAAGGTAAAAAAAGTTGCCTCTTTTATTATTTTCAAATAATATATAATACTTAAAAATAAATTACATTAAATATTCATATTTCATGTTTATTTATCTAAATATGTTAAAAAGTAATAAATAATTAAAAAAATTTTAACTTTTTTAATTATTTATTAAGAGCAGACAATACACAAATTTATAAAAAAATATTAATAAAAAATTTTTAAACAAAATTTTGTAATATGTTAATTTAACAATATAATAAAAAATCTTATGAAGATTTGAAAATGAAATTAATAAATTAATTATTTTCGGCTAACAATTTACTTTTTTTAAAAAAAGAGATATAATAAAAATATGGAAAAAGAAATTATATTAAAAATAGAAAAAATGACTTGCGTTATGTGTGCGGCAAATGTCGAACATGCATTAAAAAAAGTTGACGGTGTAATTTCGGCAACGGTTAATTTTGCAAATAATAATGCCGTAATAGTTTATAACGATGATAAGGTAACTGTTTTAAAACTCAAAACCGCCGTAAAAAAAGCCGGTTATAAAGCGGTGGATTTAAACGATAGAGAAGAAAGTTCTAAGTTAGAAACTGCAAAGTTGATTATAACTTGCTCGGTAGCGTTAATATTGCTTGCAGTTATGATTTTGAATATGATTTTTAAAAGCGGATTTTTCCTTTCCCCTTTAATACATCCGATTTTTTATGTTATTTTGCAGATAGTTTTAAGCACTGTTGCGGCCGTATGCGGTTATGAAATGTATATAAGAGGTTTTAAAAATTTGTTTGCTTTAAAACCTAATATGTATTCCCTTGTTGCAGTTTCCACTACGGCGGCTTATATATACAGTATGTATTCGGCAATTATGGTTTTTAAAGGGAATATTGATTACGTTAACAATCTTTATTTCGAATCGGTTGCGGTAATAATAGCTTTAATTATGTTGGGTAAATTTCTTGAACACAGTTCTCTTAAAAAAACCAACAAAGCAGTAGAAAAACTGGTAAATCTCATGCCGAAAGAGGCGATAAGAATTACAGTCGACGGCAAAGAAGAAGTTGTTTCCGTTAAAGATCTCTTGCCGGGAGATATAATATTGTTAAAACCAGGGAATTCGGTTTGCGTAGACGGTGTGGTAGTTGAAGGAGAAAGCGCTGTTAATGAAAGTATGTTGACCGGAGAAAGTATTCCTTCGGACAAAAAGCCGGGTCTTAAATTATTTGCCGGAACTATTAATTTAAACGGAACATTAAAATTTAAGGCCACAAAAGTAGGGGAGGAGACCGTTCTTTCCGAAATTATAAAAACGGTGGAAAATGCACAAAACACCAAAGCTCCCATTGCGAAACTGGCCGATAAGGTGGCTGCCAAATTTACTCCTGCGGTTATAATAATAGCTCTTATAAGTGCCTGTGTATGGTGGATTATAAAAGATTTCGATTTTGCTTTGACGGTATTTGTCTCGGTACTCGTCATTGCATGCCCCTGTTCTTTAGGGCTTGCAACTCCCACTGCGATTATTGTGGCTTCCGGTAAAGGCGCCTCTATGGGGATTTTATATAAAAACGCCGAATCCATACAAAAACTTGCAGGCGTTAATACTGTTGTATTCGATAAAACGGGTACTTTAACTACAGGAAAACTTGCCATAAAAAAAATACTGCCTTTAAACGGATTCGATGAGAAACAATTATTGCAGATTGTGGCGACGGTTGAAAGTTTGTCGGACCATCCTATATCCAAAGCTATTGTGGAATATAACAAAGCTCCACTGTTAAAAGCGGACAATTTCGAATATTTTTCCGGTTCGGGAATAAAAGCTCAAATTGACGGCAAAACGGTAATAACAGGGAAGCCTTCCATGATTGCCAATATTAATGATTACGAACAGCAGTTAAAGGATATGGAAAGCGCAGGCAATTCGGTAATTGCCGTAGAAATAGATAATGTTCTTGCCGGTTTAATTTCGCTTAGCGATACAATAAAGGAAGGGGCGCCCGCTTTAATAGATGATTTGAAAAAAATGGGTATTAAAACGGTAATGCTTTCCGGCGACGGGGAAAACAGCGTTAAAAACGTTGCTGCACAGCTTAAAATAGATGAGTATTATTTTAGAGTTACTCCTTTTGATAAATTTGAAATTATAAACAAAATCAAACAAAGCGGTAAAACCGTTATGGTGGGGGACGGTATAAACGATGCTTCCGCATTGGCCGGCGCCGATATAGGCATAGGTTTTTCAGACGGAACGGATATATCCATTGAAGCGGCGGAAATAGTTATTATGAATAATAATATAAAAAATATAGAAAACGCAATTGCACTTTCTCGTTTTTCAATGCGTGTTATTAAGCAAAATTTGTTTTGGGCGTTTTTCTATAACATTATATGTTTGACATTTGCTTCCGGCATATTTTATTCGCTTGTGCATTTTCTTATTAATCCGATGATTGGTTCTCTTGCCATGGCGTTTTCCTCCGTTTCCGTTGTCAGCAATGCGTTAAGAATAAATACGTTTAAAGAGAAAAACATAAAATAATTTTATTTGCGAAATTAATGCCGTTTTAATTATTGTTAAAGCGGCAATATAAGTTTTATGTAAAATCATCGAAAAATTATATTTTTTTTATAAAAATAGCTTTAAATGCTTTATTTTATTGCCGATTTGATGTATAATTTATCGGTAATTTTTTATATTTTTTTACTTCAGAGGTGATATATTTGATAAGAAACGACATAAGAAACATTGCTATAATCGCACACGTCGATCACGGTAAGACGACTTTGGTTGACGAAATGCTTAAACAGGGCGGAGTATTCAGAGACAATCAACAGGTCGTAGAAAGGGTTATGGACAATAACGATCTCGAAAGGGAGAGAGGAATAACCATTTTGGCAAAAAATACTTCCATCCATTATAAAGGGGTAAAAATAAATATTATAGATACTCCCGGGCATGCCGATTTCAGCGGTGAAGTGGAAAGAGTTTTAAAAATGGTCAGCGGTGTTCTTCTCTTGGTAGATGCAGCCGAAGGACCGATGCCTCAGACAAGATTCGTTTTACAAAAAGCGTTGGATATGAATTTACGTATCATTATATGCATAAACAAAATTGACAGACCCGATGCGAGAGTTTCCGAGGTTACTGACGAAATTTTAGAGCTGTTTATGGATTTAAACGTTTCCGAAGAACAGCTTGAAAGTCCTATAATTTATTGTTCGGGTAAAAAAGGTACTGCTTCTCTTACACAAAACGGAGAAGAAAAAGACCTTAGACCGCTTTTCGATACCATTGTTAATTATATTGAGCCCCCCGAAGGAGATGCCGATATGCCTTTGCAATTATTGGTTTCTGCCGTTGATTATAATGAATATGTAGGCAGAATAGGTATAGGCAGAATTGAAAGAGGATGTGTCAAAGTAAATCAAGAGGTGGCAATAAGAAACAGTGTTGATGAATCGGTTGCCTATAAAGGAAGAATACAAAGTTTGTTTCAAATAGAAGGTTTAAAGCGAGTTGCAATAAACGAGGCTTATATGGGCGATATTGTTTGTTTTTCGGGTATTGAAAAAATTTTTATTGGAGATACTGTCTGCGATTCGTCATGCCCCGAGCCTTTAGATTTCGTAAAATTGGGCGATCCCACCGTTGAAATGACATTTTCCGTCAATGACAGTCCGTTTGCGGGTAAGGAAGGAAAATTCGTAACCAGCAGACATTTAAGGGACAGACTGTTTAAAGAACTTTTAAAAGATTTGTCTTTGAGGGTAAGCGAAACGGAAAGTGCGGATTCATTTAAAGTTGCGGGAAGAGGAGAAATGCATCTTTCCATTCTTATAGAAACAATGAGAAGAGAAGGATATGAATTTGCGGTATCTACTCCAAAAGTACTACTAAAGGAGCGGAACGGTGTAATTTTGGAGCCTTACGATAAATTAATCGTAGACGTCCCTCAAGAATGTATAGGTGTCGTTATGGAAAAAATGGGGGTAAGAAAAGGCGAACTCGAACATATGAATCCCGTAGGGTCAAGAACCAGATTGGAATTTTTAATTCCTTCAAGAGGACTGTTCGGTTACAGAAACGAATTTCTTACCGACACTAAAGGTGAAGGAATAATGAATTCTTTGTTCTACGATTATCTTCCCATGAAGGGAGAAATCGTTAACAGAACCAACGGGTCTTTAATAGCTTTCGAAACAGGTGAAGCCGTGTCGTACGGTCTTTATAACGCTCAGGAGAGAGGAACGCTGTTTATAGAACCAGGTACGAAAGTATATGAGGGTATGGTGGTAGGAGTTTCTCCCAAAGCCGGGGATATAAACGTCAACGTATGTAAGAAAAAACATATTACAAATATGCGAGCTGCCGGTTCCGACGAAGCGTTAAGGCTTGTCCCCGCAAAAAAAATGAGTCTTGAAGCTTGCATAGAATTTTTAAATGACGATGAATTGCTTGAAGTTACTCCGCTTTCTTTAAGAATAAGAAAAAGAATTTTAAATAACGAACAACGAGCAAAATTCAGATACAGAGTGGAACAGGAAAAAAATAGCAACTAAAACTATTTGTTATTTTTTTTCGAATTCATATATCTTTCTATTTTAAGCGCAATGTCGCTGCCGGATATTTTTTCAATATTGTATTTTTTTGCGGAATCGTCGTTAATTGAAACCTGCTTGTTTAAAGCGGGTTTTTTATTTGTATTCATTAAATTTAACAACAGCGAAAAGAAATTCATCGAGTTTTTATCGAATTTATCCTGCATAAAATTTTTTAATAGCATTTCCAAATTCAAATTATTGTTTTCGAAATTGTTTGTGTTGTTAAATATGTTTGTATTATTGCCGAAATTTCCCATGTTTTTTAGCAGATTCATTAATAATTCTATATTCATAAAAATTTCTCCGTTTATAATCATTATATTATATGTCTGCATATAATATTAAAGCATATTTAATTTTTAGCGGAGGTTTAGCAATGTCTATACGAGATTATAAAAAAGAATGTGGCAAAGAATGTAATAAAAAACCGGACTGTAACAATTTTTCGCAGGACGATTATCAGAAAATAAAAAATTCCAATCCTGAAGATGTAAAAAAAATCGAAGATATTGCAAAGAGTTATCAGGGAAAAAGCGAAAGCGAAATAATGTCTGATATTTTTCGAATCGTTAGACAGGAAAAAGCAAAGGGCAGCCTTGATAACGGGCAGATAAACAGTTTTGCCAATGCCATTACCCCCATGTTAAACGCAGAACAAAAAGAAAAATTAAAGGATATTTTAGGCAAAATCAAAGAATGACAAATAAAATACATAAAAATCTTTTGCCGAGAATTTTTGCAGGCGGGAGGGAGAAAGTTCTTGTGTATGCAAACGATTTATCCTTTTGTGCGAAAAAGCTTAAAGACAAAGGTTACTCGGTAAAAAAAAGTTATCCTTATTTGAATGCAGTTTATTGCGAGTGTTCGGGTGTGCAAATTAGCGACCTGAATTTTGACGTATCGGTTAATTTTGTTATGCCCGATGCCGAAGTTTTCGCCATGACGGAATTAACCAGAGAGATTGTTGGGATTCCTTCCTTTACCGAAAACGGATTTACAGGTAAGGGAGTTACCGTTGCAGTGATAGATACCGGAATAAGCAGCCATTTGGATTTATTTTCTCCTTTTAAAAGACTAGTCTGTTTTAAAGATTTTGTCAATGGAAAAGATTATTATTACGATGATAACGGGCACGGCACTTTTGTATGCGGCGTTTTATGTGGCAACGGTTTTTGCAGCGGCGGCAGGTACAGAGGAATGGCGCCCGATTGCAATTTAATTGTGTTGAAAGCGTTGGATTATAAAGGAGTTGCTTCGACATCCGATATTTTAGATGCGGTTGAATGGATTATAGAAAATAAAAATTTATATAATATAAAAGTCGTAAATATGAGTTTCGGGTCAGACCCTTTAGGCATTAACGATCCTCTTTCAAAAGCTGCGGAAGCTCTTTGGAGACAGGGTATTACGGTAGTTGCAAGCGCAGGCAATTCCGGCAGCGGCTATAATACTATAAAGTCACCTGGAATCAATCCATATATTATTACCGTAGGGGCTTCAAACCATCATAACAGTATAAGAATTAAAAATCATTCGGTCGCATCTTTTTCAAGTAGAGGAAGCGGCGAAAATTATATTTTCAAACCCGATTGCGTTGCACCCGGCGTTGACATAATTTCTTTGGGAACGGATAAAATATATGTTACAAAAAGCGGAACGTCCGTATCTGCACCGGTGGTTGCGGGAATGGTTGCTTTGATAATTCAGCGTTTTCCTCAAATTCCTCCCGATACCGTTAAGGCAATAATAAAAAATTATTGCGAAAAACTTAGCGGTGATATATATGCTGAGGGGAGCGGAGAAATCAATTTTAATTAATGATTTATTCAATAAAATTTTACTAATAATATAAAATCCGGATTGTAATTTATGTTAGATTTTTAAATTATTAAGTTAAAAGGATTTTATATTTTTGTTTTATCTTAATTAAATCATAATTTATATGTTAACGTGTAAAATCATTGCATTTTAAAATTAATTATTATATAAACAAAGTACCGCTTTTTTATTAATTTTTATGAACAAAATCTCTTAAAAATAATTTTTTTATGATTTTTTGTTTAAAATAACGCTGATTGTATATTATTAATATAAATATTTAAAAAAAAGGAAATTAGTATGTTTTCCGATAATTTAAAAAATTTAAGATTAAGAAACCGTATGACGCAAAAACAATTGGCGCAAAAAATGAACGTCAGTACTAAAACAATCAGTCATTGGGAAAGTGGATATTCTTTTCCGAGCGTAAGTGCGGTAAAAAAATTGAAAAAAATACTCAATGTAACATATGAGCAGTTGTTGGATAAATAATATACATTTGTTTTTTTAAAAAATTAAAATTCAAAAAACCATTTTTTAAAAAAATAGTGTTTTTATAAATACATTTAAAAAAATTTAAAAATTTAAAATTAATTTTTTATAACCCATTATAATTGGGTTTTTTATTTATTCGTATTAATATTATTTTTTATATAAAGTAATTTACAATTTTTATAGTTTGTAGTAAAATAATAAAAACGTTTTTTTACGAGGGTTATTATGGAATACAATAAAAATTTCAACGAAGTCTCATTTAAATTAGGCAGTACCCGTTCGGTAATAAGGGAAATTTTCGAATATGCGAAAATCAGAAGCGAAAAAATAGGGAAAGAAAATGTTTTTGATTTTTCTATAGGCAATCCCAGTGTACCCGCTCCGGAAAATGTTAAGAAAAAATTGATAGACATTATTTCCAATACCGATCCGGTTGTTTTGCACGGGTATAGTTCCGCACAGGGAGATTTGCAGGTTAGACAAAAAATTGCATCGTACATAACTTCGACCTATAATGCCGAAATGACGGCAGACAATATATATATGACTTGCGGGGCGGCGGCATCGCTTACTATATCATTAAGGGCGCTTTTAAATAGCGGGGAAGAAGTTATAACTTTTGCTCCATACTTTACAGAATATAAAGTTTTTGTAGAGGCTTCTGGCGGCGTGTTGAAAATTATCCCTCCCAATGATGATTTTTCTTTGGATTTAAAAAAATTTGCCGAAACAATCAACGAAAATACTAAAGCGGTTATCATAAATTCGCCCAATAATCCTAGTGGAGCAGTTTATTCTGCAAAGACGATAGAAGAGCTTAGTAATATTTTGAGAGAAAAGTCCGAATTGTATGACAGACATATATTTTTAATTACCGACGAACCTTATAGAGAATTGGTTTACGGCAATGAAGAAGTACCTTATATTACAAATTATTATGACGATTCGATAGTGTGTTATTCTTTTTCAAAAAGTCTTTCTCTGCCCGGAGAAAGAATAGGTTATATTGCCGTATCACCGAAAATGAAATTAAACAAAGAAGTTTATGCTTCAATATGCGGTGCCGGCAGAGCACTCGGGTATGTTTGCGCACCCGTTTTATTTCAAAGATTAATAGCCGGTTGCCTCGGGGAAACTTCGGATATTTCAATTTATGCAAAAAACAGAGATATTTTATATAACGCATTAAAAAATTACGGGTACGAATGTGTAAAACCTTCGGGTGCTTTTTATCTTTTTGTCAAAGCGTTGGAAGACGATGCCAAAAAGTTTTGCGAAACGGCAAAAAAATATGAACTTCTGTTAGTCCCGGGGGATGATTTCGGCTGTCACGGTTATGTAAGAATTGCCTATTGCGTTTCGACGGAAATGATTGAAAGATCCTTGCCTTCATTTAAAAAGCTGGCTGAAGAATATCGCACTAAAGCATAATTTAAATAAAATCTTATAATCAATTACATTTTAAATCTTAATTTAGATTTTAAGGATTTTATAAAAAATTAAATTAAAACGTTATTTTTTGTCGTACTTTATTAATAATATAAATTTTACTTGACTATATTAATTTATTTTGTTAAACTTATTTTAAATTAAGGGAGTAGTCAGCGGATAAATCGCAGTTAAGTCAACACACGGTTAAAAACCTGGTTTAACTTTAAATGACAAGACTTATGCAGTTTTTGCATAAGTCTGTTTTTTTAGGAGGTAAAAATGAAACATTACTTGTCAACAATCGAAGAAGTTTTCGACGATGTCGGCAGCGGTAAAGAGGGATTAACTACCATAAAAGCCGAAGCAAATATAGCAAAATTCGGTGAAAATAAATTGGATAAAGGTAAAAAAACCCCTCTTATTGTCAGATTTTTAAAACAATTAAGCGATCCTATGATAATTATTTTGATAGTGGCCGCCGTTATTTCCGGCATCACTTCAATTATTTCCAACGAATCTTTAGCGGATGTTTTTATAATTTTAATTGTGGTTTTGATTAATGCCGTTTTGGGTGTCGTACAGGAATCGAAGGCGGAAAAAGCAATAGAAGCTTTGCAGGAAATGACTTCGGCAACATCCAAAGTTATTAGAGACGGTAAACTCGAGGTTATAAAAAGCCACGAACTTACAGTCGGCGATGTGATTATTTTGGAAGCGGGAGATGCGGTACCTGCCGATGCAAGAATTATCGAATGCGCAAGTATGAAAGTGGAAGAATCCGCTCTTACCGGAGAATCCGTTCCCGTAAATAAAGCTTCTGAAAAACTTATTTCCTCCGGCAAAGACATTCCTTTGGGAGACCGTAAAAATATGGTATATATGGGTTCAACCGTTGTTTACGGCAGAGGAAAAGCGGTTATTGTTGCAACCGGTATGAATACCGAAATGGGTAAAATTGCCACGGCTTTGACTCAGGCGCAAGAGGGGCAGACTCCTCTGCAGAAAAAGCTCAGCGAATTGAGTAAAATTTTAAGTTTCTTGGTATTGGGAATATGCGTTTTTATATTCGGCTTCTCTTTATTCCGTGCGGGGAGTCTTGACGGAAGTATAATTTTAGATACTTTTTTAATAGCTGTTTCGCTTGCGGTTGCCGCAATACCGGAGGGACTTGCTACGGTTGTTACCATAGTTTTGTCTATCGGTGTTACCAAAATGTCCAAAAGAAATGCGGTTATAAGAAAACTGACAGCGGTAGAAACTTTAGGGTGTACCGAAATTATCTGTTCCGATAAAACGGGAACATTAACTCAAAATAAAATGACGGTTGTCGAACATTACGGAGAAGACGAAAAACTTCTTGCAAGAGCAATGTCTTTATGTTCCGATGCAAGATTGGACGAAAATTTTAACGCCGTAGGAGAACCAACAGAGTGCGCATTGGTAAATTACGCATATAAATTAGGGCTTAATAAAAGTATTATGGAGAAGGAAACTCCGAGAGTATCGGAAGCCCCCTTCGATTCTATGAGAAAAATGATGTCGACGATACATAATATCGGGGGAAATTATGTTCAGTACACAAAAGGCGCACCCGACGAATT
>CASEPJ010000064.1 GCA_949289715.1 uncultured Clostridia bacterium | reverse complement strand
TTTGCTCTTTTTTTTCTTATTATCCCTGTCCTTGCCTTCTTTAATTTCATTATTTTCTTTTAAATCTTTTTTTGAGGGTATTATATTACCCGAAGGGGTATCTTCTTTATCCAATTAATTCACCTTTAAAAAAATAATTGTGGCAATGCTTCGGATAAACCTTGCAGCATTAGGTCCGGTAGGTTTTCCCCGCAAACTACCTTCCGTCGCCGAGAAGGCGGTTTCCTTTTAAAGCTTGCGACGTTATGTCACCACAAACATGACCGGATTACCACTTAGACTACACTATAATCCCCGAAGCATCTGTAAACAACAGTCTAGAAGATTTCCTTTACAGAATCAACGACACTTAGCCTCTTTTGCAATAAGATTTCATTGAGCAATAACCTTATACGGTTGGCCAACCGCAAAAAGGTCTGTCACAAATCCGCCTTTTTCACTTCAAGGCAGGCTACGCTGCACCTGCCACCATTCCTTTACCAAGTGAATGGTAACACTTGCAGGTTTAACTTGAAAAATTTCAAGCCTCCGCGGCCGGTGGGTCGGATTTCGTATGCCGTTACGAAACGCCCAAAGGCCTTTACTCCCAGCGCACGCCCTCGTTTGGGCAACGAAAGCGCACACCAGAAACTTCATCGATGTGCCCTTTAACGATATTTTAACTCCGTCCTCAATATCGCCGAATCTGACTAGAATACTGCACCACGTTGATAATTATATCATATATTTATAAAAATTTCAAGACTTTTATGCCTTTCTGCCCGATATTTTTGCCGCAAAGCAGGAAAAGAAGCCGTCTGCATCATATGCGATTATCGATTGTTGTGCGTGAGAAATAAGTTTTTCGACTTCTTCTTTTGCTTCCCTTAGGGAATAAAAGCTCGTAAAAGTCAATTTCCCGGACTTTTTATCCTTTCCGACGGATTTACCGAGAAGGGAAGGATCTCCCTCTTCGTCCAAAATATCGTCGGTAATTTGAAATGCAAGACCTATATCGTAACCGTAATTTTCGAATGCTCTTTCGACTTCGAATCCCGCATTTGCAATGACGACACCGACAGTTAAAGCCGCAACTATCATATCGGCGGTTTTATGAATATGAATATAATTGAGCTCCTTCTCTTTACCGCAATGATTTTTCTCACAATAAACATCCATGCTTTGTCCGCCAACCATACCTCTTATACCGGCTGCTGCGGCAATTATTTTAAATGCTTTAACTTTATCCGGCAAATCCAAATCGGAAGTTTTTTCGAGGTCCGAGGCAATTATGTCAAACGCTTCGCTTAAAAGCCCGTCGCCCGCTAAAATTGCCATAGCCTCGCCGTATAACGTATGATTTGTAGGCTTTCCCCTTCTTAATACATCATTGTCCATAGCGGGCAAATCGTCGTGAATTAGGGAATAAGTATGGATCATTTCCAAAGCAAGCGCAAATGGGAGAACGTTTTTTAAATTACACCCGAAAGTTTTTGCAGCTTTCAACATTAATACAGGGCGCAATCGTTTTCCTCCCGCAAAAAGGCTGTACCTCATAGCCTCCCCTAAAGGTTCGGGAATATTTTTTTTATCCTGAAGGGCGGAATTTAAATATTCTTCAAAAATTTTTAATAATCTTTCATATTCATCTTTATATTCTATGTCGTTCATTTTTCGTCAAACTCCAAAGATATTTCTTCTAAACCTTCCAAAGTTTTTTTAAGTTCGGTTAATTTGCCTTTTCCTTCGTTTAAAAGTTTTACGCATTCACCCGAAAGCTCCACACCTTTTTTAAAAAGGTCTATGCTCTCTTCAAAATTTTTTCCTTCTTCGAGCTGATTGATTATTTCCTGCAATTCTTCTGCTTTTTTTTCGTAACTCATTTTAATCCCCTAATTCGAATTTTTTTATGTTTTTTACCTCGGCTTCCGCCGTTCCGTCACAAAATCTTATATTTAACCTGTCATTTAAATTCACGTTGTTGATAGAAAAAACAATATTTTCTCCTTTGGTAACAGACGCATATCCTTTTTTTAAAATTTTCAAAGGACTTAAAGAATCGAACTTTAAAATTAATTTATCCATTCTGTTTTTCTCTTCGTCGTAAGATTTTAAACTATTGCTTTTCAAATACGTTATATTGGCTAAAAGTTCATATTTTTTAGAGGTGTAAATATTATCCGCAAGTTTAATCAGTTTATCGCAATTTCTTATAAGCTGATTGGCTTTTTGAGAATATAAACTTTTAATTGCCCTGTCAAGTCTTATCAACGCATGTTTTAACTTTATTTTTTCTTCTTTTATGTCGGGAATTGCAAGCTCTGCCGCCGCCGAGGGAGTAGGCGCCCTTAAATCCGCCGCAAGGTCGCATAAAGAGAAATCCGTTTCGTGACCTACCGCAGAAATAACGGGTGTTTTACAATTATAGACAGCCCTTACTACGTTTTCTTTATAAAAAGCCTCTAAATCTTCCAGTGAACCGCCGCCCCTTCCTATTATTATGGTGTCAACTCCCTGCCTGTCCATAATTTCCAAGGCGGAAGCAATTTCCAAATCCGCTCCCGCACCTTGCACTTTTACCGGCAGAAGCACTATATTTATATTAGGGTTTCTTCTGGTTCCCACATTTATTATATCTTTTATTACTGCACCAGTTTTGCTTGTTATAATACCGATTTTTTTAGGAAATCGAGGAATAGGTTTTTTATGGTCAAGAGCAAAAAGCCCTTCTTTTTCCAAATCGGCTTTGAGTTTTAAATATTTTGCGTATAATTTACCCATGCCATAAGGCTTAATTTCAAAAACTTTGACCGAAAGCTTACCGTATTTTTCGTAATAATCGATTTTACCGCTAACAATTACGTTTTCGCCCTCTTTGGGATTATATGTTCTTTGAATTCCGAAAGCCACACACGAAATTTGAGTATATTCGTCCTTTAAAGTAAAATATCCGAAACCTCCGGATATTTTAAAACCCGAAACTTCACCGGATATTTCTATGTGTTCGAAAAATGCCTCTGCATCTATTGTGTTTTTTATAAAACCGTTTATTTGCGTAACAGAAAATACCATTTTAATCCCTGCCGAATTTTTTTTCTGCTGCTTTTAAAGTATTTAACAGTAACATGGTTATCGTCATAGGTCCAACGCCTCCGGGAACGGGAGTTATATAGCTTGCTATTTTGCTGACTTCGTCAAATTTCACGTCTCCTTTCAAACCCTCTTGCGTCCTGTTCATTCCCACGTCTATAACTATAGCTCCAGGTTTAACGAAATCTGCAGTTACAAATTCGGGCACGCCTATCGCAACGGCAAGTATATCTGCTGCTTTAGCAATATCTTTTATATTTAAGGTTTTGGAATGGCAAATCGTAACAGTTGCATTGTTTTGCAGTAAAAGCATTGCCAAAGGTTTTCCCACAATATTAGACCTGCCTATTATAACGGCATGTTTGCCCGCAATGATTTCGCCCGTACTTTTTATAAGTTCGATAATACCCGAAGGAGTACAAGCGGCGCTGCACTCTTCCCCTAAAAACAGACGACCTGCGTTTTGCGTATGAAATCCGTCAGCATCTTTTTCGGGAGAAATCTGTTCCAACAGCCTTCTTTCGTTCATATGTTTAGGCAGAGGAAGTTGAACTAAAATACCGTCTATGTTGTCATCTTCGTTTAATGCCGAAATCAATTCCGCCACTTCGCTTTCTTGAGCCGTGTCTGGGAATTCGTACGAAAACGATTTGATTCCCGTTCTTTCGCAAGCGGCTATTTTATTTCGCACATAAATTTTGCTGGCGGGATTTTCCCCCACCATTATAACTGCCAAACCGGTTTTATGCCCTTTTTGCTCAAGTATTGCCGTTCTTCTTGCGATATCCTCTTTAATTGATTCCGCTATTTTTTTTCCGTCAATTATTTCAGCCATTTTTATCCTCCTCGTAATTTTCGACAACTGTCGGGTTTTCTGACATTTGTTTTTTCGTAAGTTCTTTATAAACACCCGCTAAAACTCCGTTTATAAACACGGTGCTTTTTTCGGTGGAATAAATTTTTGCATTGTCTACAGCCTCGTTAATAGATACGGCAAGAGGAATTTCGTCTATGTAATACATTTCATAAACGGCCAAAAGCAAAAGAGCAAGGTCGGTTTTGTAAATTCTAGCCGCCTTTATGCCCTTTG
>CASEPJ010000063.1 GCA_949289715.1 uncultured Clostridia bacterium | reverse complement strand
CTTTAAAATCCGTAAAACAAAATACCGAAAACTGCCGATATTATTATCAACAATATCGGCGAAATATTGTTCTTTTTTATTTTTTTATAAAAAAACATAATTGAAACTAATACAATCGTGATTATAAATGCATATAAATCGAATTCAAAATTATTTACGTTAAGTGTTGAAAAATTAACGATTAAACATTTTATTATAAGCATAATTCCGGTAGACGCTATCAATGCCATTACAACCGGTTTAACACCGTCTAAAAATGCCTTAACGTATTTATTATCTTTAAAATTATGAAGAAATTTTGCAATCAACAAAATAATTATAAAGGAAGGCAAAACGACGCCCAAAGTGGCAAGCAATGCACCCAAAAAACCTCCTTGAGTGCTGCCAACATATGTGGCCATGTTTATGGCAATTGGTCCCGGAGTCGACTCGCATACCCCTATAAAATTATAAAACATTTCTTCACTCATCCACCCATGCACGGTAACTTCATGCCTGACTACCGGAATCATGGCATAACCGCCGCCGAAAGTAAAAAGCCCCGTTTTAAAAAAAGACCAAAATAGCTCGAGATAAATCATTAATTTTCCTCCTTGTTATCGGCAGCATCTATTTTTGTTTCCAGTTGTGATTTTTTCTTGTTTTTTAAATTTTTAAAAACTCCGTAAAATAAAATTCCGCTTATCCCGCCTATCAAAATAAAATAAATCGCCGAAAAATTCAAAGAGAAAATTTCTATTAAAATGGAAGCTACTGCAACTAAAATCAATATAATAATGGATAAAACATTCTTTTTAAAATTTTTTAACAATTTAACGGCCGCATAAAAAATCAAAACCGCTACAGCAATACTGATACCTTTAAAAGCGGCGGCAACCATTTCGATTTCCAAAAATTTAGAAAAAAAGAGAGATATCAAATATATGATAATAAACGGAGGCGTTATTACACCCAGCGTTGCAACAACAGAACCTAAAACTCCGCCTCTTGAATACCCTATATATGTTGCGCAATTTATAGCTACAGGACCCGGAGTGGACTCGGATATTGTAATCATATCTACAAGGTCGCTTTCTTCTATCCATCCTCTTTTGGTAACAAATTCATTTTGCAAAAGGGGAATCATGGCATATCCCCCGCCAAAAGTAAATAAACCCAATTTGAAAAATGCGACAAACAACGACAGACTGTTTTTTATTCTTTCTTTCATTTTAAAGCTATTTCCTTTAAATCGATTTTTTTCACTTGTTTGTTATTATATCACATTCGGTTAAAAAATACAAAAAATAGAAATAAAATTTTAAATTTATAATAAATTAAGTAGATTTTTAATTTTTTTATCGTTAATTATTAATTTATAAAATAATACTTAATTATATCTTTTAATTTTGCAATTAAAATAATATAATTAATATTAAATGGAAATTTTGTCGTTATGCCTTTTAATTTTTTTAAATACTTATCTTTTAATTTGTTTAAATACATAATGGTATAAACATTATAAGTATGTTTCAAAACATCTAAATTATTTAAATGCATGGAATTCAAATAAATTTATAAATCTAAAAAACTTTAAGGATTAAATAATATGCATCGCAAAATTTTACTTTTGCTTGCAAAAAATTATAGGTACCGACATAAAAAAAGTTCCTCAATTTTGAGGAACTTTTTTTGAAACACTTTATTAGTTCAAATTGGATTCGTCTTTTTCGTTAGCATCATTTTGTACTTTAGAAACTTCTTGAGATGAAGATGCGTAATTATCGTCAAGGTCAACTACATTTGCCACAAGAGTCATATGCGCATTGTCCTGCGCTTCTTTTTGATCTTCCGTCTCTTCTTTACTGTCGGGAATTATTAAATTCAAGACAATGGCAAGTATTGTGGATATTGCCAAAGCGCTTATAGTAACAAATCCTCCGCCCGTTACGTTAAAGCCTATCTTTAATACATTACCGGGAAGTTCGTAATTACTCATAGCGGAAACTATATCGCCAGCAAGAGAAAGTGCACCCAATCCGAGACCGACCGATAACGTTATAGAAACCACCAACATATTTTTGCTATTGGAAAAATCGACTTTTCCGTCGACAAGCGCTCTTAAACCGTTTGCGGCAATCATACCAAACAGTACTACGCAAGCACCGCCGACTACCGCTGTAGGAATACCTCTTAAAAGTTCTCCGAAGGGAACAAAAAGTCCTAAAATCACTGCTATCACCGCAGCCATAAAAATATTTTTGGGGTCATAATTTTTGGTAATAGACAAAACTGCCGTATTTTCGCCGTAAGTCGTGTTGGCAGGTCCGCCGAGCATACCGGATACTGCCGTTGCAATACCGTCGCCCAAAACCGTTCTGTGCAATCCGGGATCAACCATAAAATCTTTTCCGCAAACTGTACTGTTTGCACTTATATCACCTAAATGCTCCATAAACGTAACTATTGCAATAGGAACCAGTGAGAATATTGCAGTACCTATAATTCCGGAATCCAATGTACCCCACGCTCCCCAGAAGCCCCACAATTCGGCAGCCTGTTGGAAAATAACGATATGCCCTTGAGCGGTATCCGAAAAAATAAAACCTTCGCTTGCGGGGTCCAAATTAACAAGACCTATGATTGCTCCGTATATGTAACCTACTAAAAAACCTACTAAAATGGGAATTATTTTCAAAAAGCTTTTAGGTTTAGCATAAGCATTTATAATAACAATGGTAAGTGCCGTGATTATAGCAGTGGTCCATTCTTTCCAAGCTACCGAACCATAAGAAACATAATTAGCCACAATATCGTTCCAAAATATGCTTCCTGCAAGATTCATTCCGATTATAACGATAACGGGACCTACAACTATGGGCGGGAAAAGTGCTTTTATTTTTTTAACGCCTACTGCTTTTATTATACCCGCAAATACAACGTAAACAAGACCGGCAATGACCAATGCAATCATAGCGGCCAAAGCCTTTGTGTTATATTCCGCTCCGTTGTAAGAAAAAACGGTTATAAGACCGGGCATAAAAGCGAAAGAGGAACCTAAAAATACCGGAACTTTACCTTTAGTGCAAAAATAAAAAATAATAGTACCTATACCTGCAGAAACCAAAGCCAACGGAATACTCATACCCACAACCAACGGTACCGTAATCGTTGCACCCAACATTGCAAACATGTGCTGGAAGGAAAGGACAATGTCCATACCTGTGTATCCGCCTAAAAATTTTGATTTTTTAAGCGCATCCGAATTGCTTTTTGACATAAAAACCTCCTTGATTTTAATAACTTTTCTTAAATAATTTTTTAATGTTATAAAAAATTTATTATTGGTTTTTTAATCTATTACATATGTTAATATATAAAAGCCCTATTTAGTTTATCATTTATTTTTAAATATGTAAAACATATTTATTAAAAAAACTTTTTTTTCTTTTTTAAATAAATTGTGCAAGTTATTGTTAATATTCAAATTTTAACAAATTAATTTACAAACCCGTTTATTACGCAATAAAAAATCATTAAAAAAATATTTCAAAACTAAAATAAATTGCAATAACTGAAATTTTTAATATATTAAATGAGTCATTAATTTATAATTAATGAAAAAATAAAATTAAAAGTTTAAAAAAACAATAAAAACTTATTTACGCTGTTAATAAAAAAATAGATTTACCTTTATAATTTATTTGCCTTTAAAATATAAGTCGCTCCCCAATTTTTTAAAATTTCGATTTTAGTAAAATTGGCAAGTTTTAAAGCCTCGATTTCGTGCTCTACCGTTAGAGGAGTATCGAAATGATACCTATTGTCATCGCATAATTTCTGTTTCGCTTTAAGTTTTATAAACTCACGCCTGAAAAAAACTTCTTCCTCGTCGGATATTGCAAAATAATCTGTCAATAAAAAATAGCCCTCTTTGCACAGCGATTGAAAAATTTTTTTATATAGCGTAATTTTTTCCTCTTTAGTATAATGATGTAGCGATTCTACCGATAACGCCGCATTATAATAATTTTTTTTAAAAGAAATATCGAAATAAGAACCTTGAATAATCTCTATATTTTTATCTTTAAACTTTTCTTTTAATTTTGCAAGCATTTTTGCTGCCATATCTATACAAGTAATTATTGCGGATTGATTCAATTCAAAATAAAATCCTAATTCCAAACCCGTTCCGCAACCCAAATCCAAGATTTTAACGTTTTTTTCCATCGGCAAATGCTTAGCTGTAAAATCATAAAATTCTTTTGCGGAAAAAATTTCATTTAATTGATGCTCTTCATAGCCATTTACCCTACTGTTAAAAAAATCATCCATTTTTTCAAGCATATTATTCCTCAATTAAGCATTAATTTCAAACATTTATAAAAATTTATTTTAAAATTTGATTTATAACATTTAATACATTATCATTATTAATTAAACAAATTAGCAAATTTAAATAATTTTCCGCATATTTTTTTAAGTTCAAAATTTAATTTTTACAATTTTCAAACTTAAAATATGAAATTTAATTTATTATAATTAAATAAACGTAAATTTAAAGCGATTTTAAAAAACCTGCAAGCCGATGTGCAATAATTTTATGGCCTTCGTCGTTGGGATGAAGTCCGTCGGGGATATATTTTTTTCTGCTGATTTCAATTGCTGGTTGAATGGGACATAATGCAGCCAAATCAAGCACGGGAATTCCGTAATAATACGCTACTTCTTTTATAGCTTCGTTATAAAATTTTAAAGGCTTTTTCGCATCTTCTTTTGCGGGATCCCCCGAAACATATTCATAAACAGCTTCGTCTTCATTCAATCTATGCAAAGGCAACATAAAAACTATTAATGCTTGCGGATATTTATTTATAAGTAATTTCATTAAAGAATGACAAGCTCCGTAAAAGGAATAAGGAGTCGAATCGTCGAAATTTCCTAAAGGGGCGTTTCCGTGTCCGTAATCGTTGGTTCCGCCGAACACTACTATTATGTCCGCATTGTCTTCCATGTTTTGTGCCCTATAAATAAAATCCGCATCGACAGGATTATTTTTATAATCTCCCCCTATCTGTCTGGAGATTCTCGTACCCGATACTCCGTAATTTCTCACTTCGGTTAAATTTTCTTCTTTTTTCAATACGTTTAAATAAATATTTTCAGAATTTGTAACGCCTGCACCTTCCGTTATGCTATCCCCTAAAAAATTTATTATTTTCCCTTTCAGCTGCATAAATAATCTCCTTACCTAATTTTGATTAACTTTCAGTTTTTTTAATCTTTGGTTTAATTTAATTATTTTTAAAATATTTTAAATTTATCGATATAATATTTTTTGATAACGATAATAATTAAAAAATTTTTTTCAATAATCTATAAAAAAAATTTTAAAATTTCTTATTGCTAATTTTATTATTTATTTTTTTTATTAAATTACATTAATTATAATTAATTAATTTTTTTTTGTCAATATTAATATAAAGTACTAAAACCTATTCTATAAAACACTTTAAATTTTTTTTGAATATTAAATTTTTAAAATTAGAATAAGTAAAAATAATAAACGAGACCATATAAATTTAATTGTAAAATGAAATAATAAACATATAAAATTTATAAATTATTTTCCATATATTTTAATAGGGAGTTATATTTATAAATTAAGAAATATTTAAAAAATAGAATTTTATTAAATTCAAAAAATCGCTATTGACAATTATAAATATTAATAGTATAATAAATAATGTATTTTTTATTTAAATTAATAATAAAAATAAAATATAACGGAGGTTAACTTATGGCAAAAAAGAGTGATTATTTCGGTTTAGGTTACATTGTGAGCGTTATTTTGGCAATTATTCCAATAACTTCAATGATTTGCGGAGCTGTTACCAGAATTTTGGAAGGAAAAATTGTTGCCGGAATTTTAAGAATCGTATTAGGATGGAATATTATTTGGATTGTCGATTTAATACTTATGATAATTAGCAAACATATTTTGCGTTTAATAAACATTTAAAAAACGCCGCCGTTTAAGTACGGCGTTTTTTAATATATTCAAAATTAAATTGCATATAAAATCAAAATAAAAATTATGACTGTTTTAATGTTCAATAAAATTAACAACAAAATATTTTTATTTTAAATCATTTAAAAATTATAAATAATTTATTAAAAACTATTGATATGTATAAAATTACTACATTTAATTTAAGACATGCCGAAGGCAAAGACGGCAATAACAGCTGGCAATACAGAAAAAACAATGTGTTTCTATTTTTGAAAGAAAACAAATCGGATATTTATTGTTTTCAGGAATTATTATTGCAGACAAAGCCTGAAATTAACTCTGCTTTAAATAATTATACTTTGCTCGGAGCTTGCAGAACAAAAAACTTTACCGGCGAATCTGCAGCAATAGCATTTAATAAAGACCGATTGGAATGTTTATCTTACGAAAATTTTTGGCTAAGCCTCACCCCCGAAATACCCGGCAGCAAATATAAAAAAACGGTTACTCATCCTAGAATATGCACCCGAGTAAAACTTGTAGATATAAAAACAAATAATGTTTTTTCGGTTTATAATACTCATCTCGACCATGAAGACGAATATTCAAAACACGAGGGTTTAAAACTGATTTTAAATAAAATAAAAGAACAGGATAATTTCGAATCGACTATTCTCTGCGGAGATTTTAATATGCAACCCGAAGAAGTTAATGCATTAATGAAAAATGTTTCGTTAAAAGACTGTTCAGACTTAACTAATAAAAAAATAAATTATACTTTCCATGATTTCGGAAAATTAAAAAAAGGAATAAAAATAGACTATATTTTTGCCACAAAAAATTTTGTCTTTATTGGTAACGAACTGTTCACCGAACAAGAAAAAGGATTTTTTATTTCGGACCACTACCCCGTTACGGCTTATTTAGATTTACCGAATAAAATTTAAAATTTTTTTACGATAGCAAATATTGTTCGATAGTATATAAAAATTTTAAAATTAAATGATAATTGTTATTATATAATGTATGAAAAAATACAATACTATTTTATTTGATTTAGACGGGACTTTAACCGACCCCGGCGAGGGAATTACAAATTCGGTTGTTTACGCATTGAAAAAATTTAATATTAAAATAAAAGACAAAAGCGAATTAAATAAATTTATAGGTCCGCCACTTTTGCAATCTTTTATGAATTATTTTTCTTTTTCGAAAAACGATGCTCAAACCGCAGTAAAATTTTACAGAGAATATTTTAGCGAAAAAGGTATTTTCGAAAATAAATTATATAACGGTATTACATTATTGCTTGAAAAATTAAAAAAATCTAACAAAAAAATAGTCATTGCAACCTCCAAGCCGGAAGTTTATGCAAAAAGAATAGCGGAAAAATTTAAAATTATTAAATACTTCGATTATATCGCCGGAGCAGAACTCAACGGAGATAGAACAAATAAATCAGAAGTTATAGAATACGCCTTAAAAAAAATATCCATATCAAACAAAAACGACGCTATAATGGTGGGCGATAGGGAATACGATATAATCGGGGCAAAACTTTGTCGGTTGGACTGCGTAGGAGTTTTATACGGTTACGGTTCGTATGATGAACTCTTTAATGCCGGTGCAACCTACATAGTTAAAGATATAAAAGAGCTTTCAAATTTATTGACATAAAAAATTATTGTTTAATTATTGCTTAAAAAAATTGTATAAAATTAAAATCGACAAACTATAAAATTTATTAAATAAACAAATATAACAAAAAAAGGCGTAAAATTCGCCTTTTTTTAATTTTAACCGATATTATGTTTTGCTATGCAAAATTAAAATTATTTAAAAAATTAATTAAAAAAAATTAACTGTATAATTTCGATATTTACATTCAATTCTGCAGATTTTTCTCCGCAATGATATCCTTTACTTTCATTAATCTTGTAAGATTGCCTCTTTCGTTTTCATCCAACTTAGAAATTATATATTTTATGGTTTCTTCCAATTGAGGAATCATAACATATTCCAAAGCATTTACTCTGCGCTTGTTTTTTTCGATTTCTTCCGCAAGCATATTGCAAGTCTTTTCGATTTCGGCAAGTTTTATAAGTTTTATTAAAAGTCCGTTGAGCTTTATTACCGCATTATCCAATTCTCCGGTTACAAATGCAAACGAATAAGGCAGTAAATCCTTATCCGAATTTTCTTTTACTTTTATATCCGGAACGCTTACGCTCATAATGTTTTTTACGCCTATATCCAATTCTACTTTAACGGAAGGCATTAATAAAGCTTCCTCAATTACGGCAGAAGACGCAACCGAACGAGCAAACAAGAAAGAATTTAAAGCAACTGCCAATTCCTTTTCGGTTTCCTCTCTGAATCTTTTATTTTCATGAATGAGCAACATAAACTGACGAATCATTTCATCCGACTTGTCTTTTAAAAGCTTATGACCTCTTACAGCCGTCTTTACTCGACCTTTCAGTCTTCTCAGCTCCATTCTTGTCGGGTTAACGTTTAATCTTGGCATATATATACCTCATTAGCCTTTTAAATATTTATCTATAAATTCATCCTTAATACGTTTTAATTCGCTTCTCGGTAAAATAGAAAGTAATTCCCAACCGATTCTTAATGTTTCTTCTATGCTTCTGTTGGTTTCGAACCCCTGCGAAACATATCTTACTTCAAATTCTGCAGCAAATTTTGCATAAGTTCTGTCAAGTTCGGTAAGTGCCGCATCACCTAATATTGCCGCTAATTCTTTAGCTTCTTTACCCCTTGCATATGCGGCAATAAGCTGATTCATGGTATCCGCATGGTCTTCACGGGTTTTGCCTTTTCCTATACCTTTATCCTTTAAACGAGAAAGTGAAGGTAAAACGTCTATCGGCGGGTTTATCCCTTTCTTATATAATTCTCTGCTTAAAATAATTTGACCTTCGGTTATATAGCCCGTCAAATCGGGAATGGGATGGGTTTTATCTTCTTCCGGCATTGTGAGAATGGGAATTTGTGTAACCGAACCGGATTTACCTTTAATTCTTCCGGCACGTTCATACATTGTGGCAAGGTCGGTATATAGATAACCGGGATAGCCCCTTCTTCCGGGAACTTCTTTTCTAGCCGCAGAAACCTCTCTTAAAGCCTCTGCATAATTGGTAATATCGGTAATAATAACCAAAACATGCATTCCCTTTTCATAGGCGAGATATTCCGCCGCCGTCAGTGCCATTCTGGGAGTTGAAATTCTTTCGATAGCCGGATCATTGGCAAGATTAACAAATACAACGGCCCTTTCGATTGCTCCGGTTTTTCTGAAATCGGAAATAAAAAACTCTGCTTCTTCAAAGGTGATGCCCACTGCGGCAAAAACAACAGCAAATTTTGAACTCGAATTTAAAACGGTAGCCTGTCTCGCTATTTGTGCGGCTAAATTTGCGTGAGGCAAACCCGAAGCGGAAAATACAGGCAATTTTTGTCCTCTTACAAGGGTATGCAAACCGTCTATTGCCGAAATACCTGTTTGAATAAACTCATTGGGATAATCTCTTGCTGCCGGATTAATAGGAGAACCGTTTATATCCATCTTCATTTCGGGAATTATTGCAGCACCACCGTCTTTAGGTCTGCCCATTCCGTCAAAAACTCTGCCGAGCATATCTTCCGAAACTCCGAGTTCTATGGATTTGCCTAAAAATTTTGCTTTAGCGGTGGATATTTTTAATCCTTGAGAACTTTCAAAAAGCTGAACCAATGCTTTGTCTTTTTCTATTTCTAAAACTTTACCGCTTCTGATGCTTCCGTCTTCCTGTTCAATTTCAACAAGTTCGTTATAAGCTACACCCTCAACGCCTTCCACCAGCATAAGAGGACCGACCACTTCTTTAATGGTTTTATATTCTTTAAGCATTTTTTTCTCCTTCGCTAAGACCGCTGAGCTGTTCTCTCATTTCGGCAAAAATTTCATCGAACTTCGATAATTCCGATTCGGGAATATATTTTGCCCTGCCTATTTTTTCCAATACGGGAATGGATAAAATATTTTTAATTTCCGCACCTTCGTTTAAAGCCTTTTGCCCCAAATTATAATTATCCAAAATTAATTTTAACATCAGCCTTTGTTTCTTCAATGAAGCATATGTGTCAACTTCATGAAAAGCATTTTGATGTAAATAATCTTCTCTTATGCTTTTTGCCGTTTCCATGGTTAATCTGTCTTTTGAAGAAAGTGCATCCACCCCGACAAGTCTAACTATTTCGTCCAGCTCTGCTTCTTCCTGCAAAATTTTCATTGCTTCGCTTTTTAATTCGTTCCAATCATCGGAAACATTTTCTTCGTACCAATCTTTCAATCGATCGGAATAAAGTGAGTAACTAACAAGCCAATCTACTGCGGGGAAATGTCTTTTATATGCCAAGCTGGCAGACAAACCCCAAAATACTTTTACTATTCTTAATGTTGCCTGACTTACAGGTTCGGATAAATCTCCGCCTTGCGGAGAAACGGCACCAATTGCCGTAACAGAACCGATTTCGCCGTTAAGTGTTTTTACTATTCCCGCCCTTTCGTAAAATTCCGCCAAACGGGAAGACAGATAAGCGGGATATCCTTCTTCTCCGGGCATTTCCTCCAAGCGACCGCTCATTTCTCTTAAGGCTTCCGCCCAACGGGAAGATGAGTCCGCCATAATGGCAACATTATAACCCATGTCTCTGAAATATTCTGCAATGGTTATTCCCGTATAAATTGAAGCTTCTCTCGCTGCTACGGGCATATCGGAAGTATTTGCAATAAGCACAGTCCTTTTCATTAATACTTCCCCTGTTTTCGGGTCGTGCAACTGGGGAAATTCATTTAAAACGTCGGTCATTTCATTGCCTCTTTCCCCGCAACCTACATAGACAATTATATCGGCATCCGCCCATTTTGCAAGCTGATGCTGTACTATTGTCTTTCCCGAGCCGAAAGGTCCCGGAACTGCGGCAACACCGCCTTTTGCAATGGGGAAAAGCGTGTCTATTACCCTTTGACCGGTAATGAGCGGCATAAAAGGAGTCATTTTTTCTTTATACGGTCTGCCCTTTCGAACCGGCCATTTCGTTAGCATGGAAATTTTTTCTTCTTTTGTGCCTGTATCTATAACGCATATGGTATGATCTATATTAAACATACCCTCTTCGATTTTTACTACTTTACCGAAAATTCCGTAAGGTACCATTATTTTATGATTGACAACGGAATTTTCTTTTACGGTACCTAAAATATATCCTTCGAAAACAAAATCGCCTACATTCACACAAGGCTGAAATTGCCATAATTTTTCATGGTCCAGTGCGTTGATTTCAATACCTCTGCCTATTCTGTCCCCTGAAATTTCGACTAATTTATTAAGCGGTCTTTGAATACCGTCAAAAATGCTTTCTATAAGGCCGGGCGCCAATTCTACCGAAAGAGGCGATCCTGTAGGGTAAACGGGATCTCCCGGTTTTAAGCCGCTTGTTTCTTCGTAAACCTGAATGGAAGCTTTATCCCCTCTCAGTTCTATAACTTCCCCTATAAGTTTATTTTCGGAAACTTTAACAACGTCATACATTTTTACGTCACTTAAACCTTCGGCAACAATCAACGGTCCCGAGATTTTTATAATTCTACCATTCATATATAAACTCCTTGATATAAAAGCCGGAACATCGGCTTTAAAAAAAGCTTAATATTTATTTATCGAAAAGTATATCGGCTCCAATAGCCTTTTCAACGTCTTTTTTGATATTCTTCATACCGAAACCGTTACTTCCTCTGCTATACGGAATAGGTATGATTATTGGGTAAGCTTTTGTTTTATATGCATCTATAATATCGGTCATCAATACGGCAAACTGTTCGGTAATATAAATTATTTTTGCCCCGTCCTCCGCCAATTTTCTTATTTGGTTGGCAGCTTCGTATTCATCGTTTACAGAAAACACTTCCATTCCAACGGCCTTAAAAGCAAGAACGGAATCCTTATCGCCTACCACTGCAATTTCTACCGATTTATTCATAAATTCTTCTCAGCCTCCCGTTTAAAACGTCTCTGCCGATTCCGTTGTTTTTGCATGTCATTATAAGTCTTATTTCATCGGCTTCAAAAAATTTCAGCAACATAAAATATATTACCGCCAAAGGAGAAAAACTATCCGATTCGTAAGGTTTAAAGTAATTTAATAGATATCTGTCCCTTTCTGTTTCGAATTTTGAATATCCTTTGTTTAAAATATCCTCCTCCGAATTCAATGCAATTTCGGCAAATCGGGTATATTTAAATTTTTCGGCGAAATTATTGAAACCGTCCTCGTATAAATCCGATAAGAAATCAACGTCGAGTTTTCCGCCCTCTACGATGTAATCTTTTGCCGTATCGAATGCAATGTTACAATTTTTGCATCTCAATACTACGGATATATTTGTCAAATCGGCTAAATCGGTAAAATAATTTTTTACCGTATTGTTAAATTTCTTTTTTCTTTTGGCAATTTCTTTGAAATATGCTTTATCCAAACTTATATCGATAATTTTCGGGGAACGGTTACCCGACGCAAAAGAAGAATCTATATATTGTAAAGCCTCTGACATTTCTGCAGAAAAATACGAATATTCGTCGGCCATAATCCAATCCTTCATTACGGATAAAGAAATATTGCCGGCAGGTTCTAAAATTCCGTTAAGATTTTCAGTTCTGCTGTATTTGGCTTTCATATAAACTTTTGCATTATGATAGTCGAATTTGGTTAAAAATAAGGATATCTCGGGAATATCGTCCGAAAAATCTTTTACGAAATTTACGGCATCGGCTGTTTGTGCATCGATTAACTTCTCGTATTCGAACGGAGTTTTTGAAACAGCTCCTGCGCCGTAATTAAATTCGTTTAAAATTTTTAAGGCTTCGTTAGACGTCTTTGCTTCCGCCAATCGATTAAGTTTTTCTGCATTCAACAGAGTATATTCATATGCCCTAACTCTGGAAACTGCATAAATAACGTTTTTTGCCATCTTCTCCTACATCCATTTGTAATTTAATCAAATAAAATTTCTGCCAAACGTGATTCAGTGTCTTCTTTTATTTCCTTAAACAAAACATTTAAAGTTAAGTTCTTATCGTATTTTTTGTTCGATAAAATTATTCCGCCTTCAAAATTCTGATAATCGTTTGACAATACGAGTTTAATACCCTTTTTTAATGCAATTTTATTAACGAATTCAGGCGTTATTGAATTTTTATCCCTATTCGAAATAATTACCGAATCGCCGTCTTCGGCATATTTTAAAATCATTTTTTCAATTAAGGCTAAATAGTCTTTCGAATTTACGATTTTTTTAACGGCTTTTAAATAGACATTATCCATAACTTCTCTTTTTGCCGTAAGTATTAACTTTCTAACTTCAAGCTCGGCTACAGTTTCTTTATGTCTTATGGTGTCATTTTTTAAAACTTCTATTTCTTTATCCAAATTTTTTTGAGCTTCGTTTAAGGTATCGTTGACCTTTTGCAGCTTTTCGGCAGCAAGATTTTCTGCCTCTTTAACGGCAGATTCAGCAAGATTTTCCGCATTTTTTATTATCTTTTCGATAATTGCTTCTTTCCCTTCCATGTAATCACCTTATTTAATACTGATAACGGCAAGCAATGATATAACGAAAGAAAGCAATGCATAGGTTTCTATCATACCTACAACCAAAAGGCTTCTGCCTGAAAGTTCGCTTTTTTTCGAAATGGCATTAATCCAACCGGCAGCGGCTTTTCCCTGGAAAATAGCGGAAATTAAACCGCCTAAACCTATGCCGATACTAACCAAAAGAACCGCCATTCCCGTTTCTACATTGTAATCCGCCGGATTACCGCCTAAAATTCCCGTATTCAAAAAAGCCATAAAAGCTACAACCATACCGTATATTCCCTGAGTTGCCGGAAGTAGCTGTATAACAACAGTTTTTGAGAAAAGTTTAGGATTTACCGATAAAACTCCTGCCTGTGCCGAACCTGAAATTTGCAAACCGATTGCAGAACCTGCTCCTGCTAAAGCAACGGCAATAACCGCTCCGAGTAATGCGTAGGCTGTACCTAAAGATGTGAACATTATTAAACCTCCGTAAATGAAAATTCTTTTTTTCCTTTTATTTAACTTGCCGACTGAAATTAAATTATTTCAGAATGCAAAATTTAACAAAATATAATTAATATTTATTTTTATTGTAAATCGAATGGATTTTATTTGTTTTGTTTCAGTTTTACAACGTTATATTTTAATTCCGAACCGAGCGGAGTAAACAAATGGCCGTCGCCCGTATAGAATTTATTGAAAAATTCTATAAACTGCAATCTTGCACCGTGCACATATGCTCCCAGACAATTCATTGCGATATTAAACGAATGGCCTACAATTAAAATCAATCCTCCGAAAATATATCCGATAATCGAACCGTTAAATGTCAATTGGGCTATGCTGTTAAAAACCATTGCAATTACGCCGCTTGCAATTCCGAGACCGAACAATCGCAAATAGCTTAATATATCGCTCATATAATTGATAGCGTTATAAAGCTTGGGAATTCCGCCGAAAATTTTACCGAAAACGGACTTTTTATTTCTGCCGTTTGTTAAAATTATTACGGCTACGGCAAATAAAGCGAGATATAAACCAACCGAAGTAATAGATTTAGGAATACCGTTAACCTCTACTACTCCCGCCGCAATGAGTAAAACCGAAATATATATCAAAATCCACGGAAACACGTCGAAAATTGCCGTTTGCCAATCTCCTTTTTTGAAATGAGCGGCCATATTTATTGCAAGACCCGTAATTAACTGAATAATTCCCAAAACCAAACAAATTGCAATAAGCAATACGGGATTTTCCAAAGGCAAGAAAAGTTTAAACTGAGGGAAAAGATCCAAACCGAACCAACCGCCGAACAATGCGCCCCAAATAAATGTGGATAATCCTCCTAACATCATTACATAACAAAGCTGACGCATACCCTTTTGCGGTTTTAATATTTTAAGTATCAAAAAAGTACTGAGCATTAACACTATACCGTACCCGGCATCGGCAAGCATGAGTCCGAAGAATACAAAAAAGAAGAAAGATAAAAATGAAGTCGGATCGAACTCTCCGTATGCAGGCGGCATATACATATTTGTAACAAATTCAAATTGTTTAACAATTTTATTATTTCTCGTTGCTGTAGGCGGGTCGTCGCCCTCTATGGGGTCGATAAATTCAATATATACGGCTAAAGTTGTGGAAATAAGCTCGTTTTTGACTATTTCCGTCATATCCGCAGGAACCCAAGCCTCCATTATAAAAGCGGAACGAGTCCTGTGGCATTCGCTCTCCGCATCCGATTTTTGTAATTTAAAAGTATAATAATCGTATAGCAATTTCCAATCGTTTACATAATTATAATAATCGAGAGTGGAAACGGTTAATTCTACGACTTCTTTATTTAAATTTTCATTTTTTTCGTTTAACTCTTTAATTTTTTCCGCTGCCGAGCAATCAAATACAAACGGACATTTGGAAAAAGAAAATTCGGAAAGCATGAATTCGACGTCGTTTTTTAATTCCTTTAGACCTGTAACCAAAATTGCAGCAAATGACGAATTTTCATCTTTTTCAACGACAACGGAAACATCGTCCATAGAATTTAGTTTTTCGTAAAGCTGTGCCGCCGAATCGGCTGCTATTGTACCCAATAACATAAAAATATTTTTCGTATCTTTAATTTCGGCAAACTTATAACTTCCGACACTATAAGGGCGCAACTGCTCTATTGTGGCATTATACTTGGATATTTCGGCATTGTTTTCATTAATTTTTTTATAAATTGCCTTAAGTTCGTCTATTTTGGCCATCAACTCGATTTCCATTGTGGAAATCGCCGTAAATTCTTCAAGCGAAACTAAAGGTACTTTTCTTTCAACTTTGCCTTTTTTCCCTTCTATTTCAAGATAAAGCTTTTGAGTATTCTTATTAAGTCTTAAGGTGTCGATGTAATCAATGGCGAAATCGAGGGCGTCAAGTCTATTTATATACGACTCTCTTCTTTTGGGATCGCTGATAAAAACCGTATTTTCAATGTCCTGCGAGCGTATGACCTCGGCATTGCCTGTACGGAAAAGAGCATCCATTATCTTTTCTCTTTCGCTGTTAAGACCTATTAAATTGAGTTTTTTCATCTCAATAAGGGCCATTTAAATCACCAACCTTTCAATGACAAAATTTACGGCATCCTGCATTTTCGATTCGGAATTTTTCACTAATTTAGCACATTCCGCTTCGCCGGCTTTAATAATTTCCGCAGCTTTTTCTTCCCCTTTCTTTTCTGCTTTTAAAATTGCGGATTTTATTTCGCTCTTTCTGTTAACTGAAAATTTCTGTTTTAAATCTTCAATTTGTTTTTCGCCATTCAATAAAATTTCTTTTGCCTGTTGATTAGCTTTTGCAAGCAATTCTTCCGCTTTGTTTTCTGCTTCAATAATGGTATTTACCACATCTTTAATCATAATTAACCTCTTTATTGAATTAACTTTTAAATTTTAAGTTATTTAATCGGCAAATTTGTATTTTTTGTATAATATTTTCTTAAATTAAACATAAGGTTGATTAGACACTTGCGCCATAATCAACCTTGAATATCATTTGAAATATTTATTTTCTATTTCCGTTATTTTATTGACTCTGACAGCGTGTCTGCCTCCGTCAAAATTGGTATTAAGAAATGCATCCACAATTTCAAGCGCAAGTCCCGGTCCGGTAACTCTTTCGCCAAGAGTTAAAATATTGGCATTATTATGCGCCCTTGTTGCTTTTGCACTGAAAACATCTCCGCATAATGCCGCTCTTATTCCTTTAACCTTATTTGCGGCGATGGAAACTCCTATTCCCGTTCCGCAGATTAAAATTCCTTTTTCACATTCTCCCGAAGCCACAGCTTCCGCTACTTTTAGAGCATAATCCGGATAATCGCAAGATTCCGAACTGAATGTACCGAAATCCTTATAAGCAATATTATGGTCTTCAAGATATTTTATTATAACGGGTTTTAAATTAAATCCGCCGTGATCGCATCCTATAGCCAACATAATAAATACTCCTAAATTAAATCGTTTTAGACTATTATACAAAAAACAAAATAAAATGGCAAATGTTTTTTTATT